>CAYPCH010000105.1:0-12926 GCA_964409165.1 uncultured Oscillospiraceae bacterium
GGAGTTCGGAGTATATGAGAACGACCCGGAGCCATACATAAAAGAAGGGAGGACTTTGGTGCCTTTTAGAAAAATTTTTGAGGCCTTGGGTATGGAGATTTCTTGGGACGATGCTACGAAAACAGTTGGTGCAAAAAGTGAAACAACAGAAATGGAGCTTTATATCGGTAAGAATTATGCTCTGGTAAATCAGGACAGAAAAGATTTTGATGTTGCTCCTGAAATAACTGACGGAAGAACATTTGTACCGTTAAGGTTTGTCAGCGAAAGTGTTGGGGCTGAAGTTATATGGGAAGCGGAGACAAGATCCATATATATATATCTTCACCATGAAAATTCGGAAGGAAAATACCATCTTAATCAGGAAGCTTCTTATAATGGCATAAGGTTTTCCGTAGATAAAATGGAACCGGACTATTATCAGGGCAAAGTTTTTGTTTCAGGAAAAATCAGTACTATGGATGCACAAATTTTAATAGAAGTATCGAACGGTTCGAAGACCTCTTATTCTGGCAGATGTCGAATTGATTCTGTTGCTTCAGCGGGTGGTATGTATAATTTCAAGGCTACAATTTACATACCTAGTAATTACAACCTTAGGTACTTGTATGTAAAAGCATATGAGGGTGACAGCAATGAACCATTTAGAATTTCAGAATACTTATTTTAATTTTTTTACCCCAGCGGAGTAAGCTTTGCAAAAAGGGCGTCCGTTGTTAACTTTATAAATTACTTATTTTTTACATCTCTGGTAAACATAATAAAATTATATTACTCAAATAAAAAGAGAGATATAGAAGCATATAAATTTAATAGGGAGGTATAATGTATGTACAGAAAAATTACAAAATTCAATGTAATTCCATTTTTAATCATGTTTTGTTTTCTTTTAAACACAATGCTTTTTATTTTTCCATCGAAGTCCTCTGCTGCTGTTGATACCGAAATAGAACTCTCACTACCTGGTATAGGTGACACCACTGTCAAGGCTGAAGCTGTTATACCGCGTTCATACAAGAACATAACTGAAAAGGGTTTTGTTTATTCAACAAATCCAGCACCTACAACTGCAAATACTAAAATACGAATTACTTCAAGTTCCAATATAATTTCTACAGAAATATTCGGTCTTACACCCTCTACTCTTTATTACATAAGACCATATGTTATAAACAAAGGTGAGACCTTTTATGGTGAAGAAAAAAGCTTCCGAACTTCTTTTTTGAGCATTGAAGTAGGAGCACGTATCAATGGCGAGGGAGAATTTACAAATAGCGTTGCCGGCCAGCCAGGTGACCTGATAGAGATAAAATATACAATACCAAGCAAAGAAACTACTGTTCCTATTGCGAAACCGGACGTTGATATTGCTTTGATACTTGATGTCTCAAATAGTATGAGTGCTCGAGTTAGTAGAGACGAAACAAAAATAGAAGCCCTCAGGGAGTCTGCAAAGAACTTTATAAATTCTTTCAGCGATGAAGAAAACGTATTTATATCTGCAATTCCGTTCTCAAGGTATTGTAATCCTCAAGAATACTATGGTGATTCCGAAGGCGGCAAGCTTTTATCTTCAAAGACCGAGAAAGAAAAACTTTTGGATCAGGTTGGTGACTTTCTGTATTATGTAACTAGGGCAGATCACGCCACTAGAATGGGTACTAACATCGGCGATGCCATGAGAATTGCCTATCACACCTTGAAGGACTCAACACGTTCAGACTCGAAGAAATTTTTGGTATTGATGACAGATGGTATGCCTAATTATGCAACCGGAAAAGACAAAAACACACCTAAAAGTTATTACATTGAAAATTACTCAAAAGTAAAAATAGCAAAAGGCGAAGAGGATAAAGAAGAGGATAAAGAAGTATATAGAAATTTCCTTGATGATATTATGCTTGATTCTACTCTGGTAACTTCCGAAGACAATGAGTATCAATTTGCAAAATATTATGCTGAGAATGAGTCACAGCCTAGTGATGCAGAATTTCCAATAACATATTGTGAAGTTTTAGGTAATAAAATAAAGGACAGCGGGAACATTACCTCCTACGTTATTGGTTTCGGTTTGGGCAGTAGTGGCGTTGATGTTTTATCAAGAATCGGTACTTCTCTTGATGCAGTAAAAAACGAAACCAATCCTTATTTCACGGCTGAAAACGCCGACGAACTTCAAGATCAATACGACGCTATCAAGGATAGCATCAAGGCAAGGGTCGCTGATGAAGAGATTGAGCTTGATGCAAATTTCTCTGCGGATTTACCTCAGGGGATATCACTTGATTACACCAATCCTGATATGGAAATAAATGATATTGTAGTAAAAAGAACCGATGCCATAACAGGAGAAGAGGAGTATATTTATCCGGAATTCTCAATTAATTCTGAAGCAGGAAGCAGAGTCACAATAGATGGAGCCATTGAACAACTTGTTTTTAAAAAAGTGCCAAGCGAAGACACAACTAAAACTACTTATAAGACAGACCTTTTTGAAATTACATTAACAGGTGAGATAAATGTCAGCAAAAATATTGAAGTAAAGAGTTCAGATACATCCTTAGGATATTCTTTTGATGGCACTGACTATGAAACCAATCCGGATAGCATAGTATTTGAATCGGATTTAATGCCTCATGCTCCTGTAGAGTTAGACACCAGATCCCCTCAATCCACTATGGCACCTTTGAGAACTTATACATCACCAGCGCCTTATGTCAGTTTAGACAAACCCGAAACAAATAAGCTTATAATGCATTACAGTCAGACCGGAGATTTTATTATCCCCAGCGCTCCTAGAGCAAAAGAAGTGCTTTTCCTTTTAGACTCATCATCTACAACAGATGGTCCTATGCCTCCTGTTGAATATGTATTGTCAAACTATGTTCTTTTTTCAAAATCAAATATGAATTTTACAGGTAACAAATTTTATGTTACAGGTAACTCTTTTGTTAACAATAAGTTTTATACTTCATCTTATCCTCATGATTTAGATAATATCGAAGACTACATTCTTATTGACGGAAATATTCAATGCGAGACACTCGAAGGAAACGGTACAGTTGAAGATGAATTTAGGATATACCTTTCCGAGAAGAAGGCTGAACGTGCTGAGGAAATCGTCAATGATCCCGAATACTTCGAAAAACTAGGTTTCTACGAAGTGGTTCAGTCAAAAATTGAAGAACTTAGAGGAAGGTACAATGCAGATAAATACACAATAGAGCCTGATGATTTTCTTCATAATAATACTATTAAATTCCCTGATCAGGCACCTAGAGAGGTCAATATTGAATATTTACCTTCAGAGGACTTATACGATGTTACCGGAAGTGGCACTTTAATTTTAGAAAGCAGCATTCATTTTGCAGGAAATGTTAGGTTAAGTCTTAAAAAAATAGAGGCTAGAGAAGGTTCATTTATTTTGGCGGATGGAAATATAATTATAGAAGGCGAAGACTTTAGTCCCGGCGCAGACGTTGGTGATCATGATAACAATGTTTTCAATGCTTACCTTTATTCCCGTGGTGGAGATATAAAGTTTACAAGTAGTAATTCAACGTTTAACGGTCTTGCATTTGCGCCCGGCAGAACTTCACCGGATAACACTATAGAAGGTGGGCAAATAACGTTTCAAGGCGGCAAAAATAATTTTAACGGCAGTTTTATCGGAAACTACATAGAGAATATAGCCGACTCAAACCGCTTTAATCCACCGATAAATCTAGAAGAAGTAATTGAAATAATAGATCCATATGCTCCAAAAACAAGTAACTTCAACTCGTATCTTGATTCTGTAAATGCATTTATGTCCGGATTTTCAATGGATGAGAATGTAAAAGCAGGAGTACTTGTTTACTCGGATTCTGCAAACTCAGAAAAAGAGAATGTGTATAATCTGTACAATTTGAATAATGCCTCAGAGCGTACAGCTCTTGCGGATTATGCCAGAAACTTAAAGGATGATGATATAGATGAGAATAATTTGGGTGATGCGTTAAGAAGAGCATTTTATATGTTTAATGATGGTAATAGTTCTCCTGCCAAATATTTAGTAGTATTATCCGGTAAAAATCCAGACAGATGCTCCTATCTGAATGCATTTAGTGGTACAAAATTCAATGATGACGGAGATGCTATTTATACCGGAAAAAGGCGATACAATGATCCTAAAGATTATGCAGAAAACATGATAGAAAAGTTAAATGAAATTCATGTTGATTCACTTTTTGTAGATCTATCACAGATAATTGAAAATGTTGGAGGCACCGGCGATTTATATGACTTATATGAACTTGCACGTGCAGGAAACCCTGATGATGAAGGTGGTGCTCGTCCCGCAGGCTATTACGCTACTCCTTCTTCGACTGATGAGCTTACCGCTGATCTTACAGGTCCTATTATGGATCACATACTCAATACATCACAGGTAACTCCAAGCACTGGCTATAAGTCAGCTGTTATCATTGAAGAAACACTGCCAGCTGATGTTGTGCCGAAATTTGTAAATGGAATAAAAGTAAATTTTGACTCGACAGAAGGGAAATTTACCCTGGAAAATACAGATACTGAATGGTCAATTTCTGAAGACGGAAAAACAATAAAATATTACGATGAGGATGTTGCAATGACTATTGACAGCTTCTATGTAGATGAAGAGTATAGTAAATATGTTTTTGACATTCCGCCATTTGACATTGAGGTTTCCTTCAGGTACGGACAGGGTTTCTTAAGCGACCCTGACACTACTGACCCTACACAATCCTATAGAACTAAAAAAACCTTCACTTTCGATGAAACACCTATAAAGATTTGGTTATACGAAAGCGATCCTGGAGTGGTTGCTCAAGAATTCGATTTTAACTATAATCCATTAAACATAGATGTTTACGAAAATTCAATAGTTCAATAACCAACTAATAAAATGTTTTTTATTAGGGCCATTTCCTGAAAGGAAATCTGGCAAAAAGGTTCGGGACTCGATGTCCCGAACCTTTTTATTTATACGTTTATTTTTCAACACAGCAATCTTTAGCGCTATTGGTTTTATGGTATTGACACAGTACATTAAAAGTTATAATATCATCATGCACTACAAAAATCGATAAATTTCGCATATTCGTCAAAGCAAACTTTTAAGCGCAAAACACTCTATCTTATATATAAAACACTTTGACCATATTGTTATTGACATATGGTGCTGTAATCTTATTTTATTTTGGAGGGGTAATTTAAAAATGAAAAGAAGTATTAACTGTATTAAAAAATCAGCCATCTGGCTTTTGGTTTTGGTTCTTGTTTCATCATATCTTTCTACCGATGTTCTTGCTTTTCCCAGGAAAAGCATGGGATTTCGAAAGCAGCACTCCTTTGGTGTCAAACCATTCAGTGAAGAAGATAATGTCTGGATGAAGAAAAATATGACCAGGACAAGCAAGATCCGTCCAAACAGAATAGGACTTTTTAGAACCAATGAATTGCGTAAAAAAATGGGCTTGAGGGAAATTAACATAAATAAGGCAACCGATATTGGAGAAGAAATACTTGAGGACAAGCTTCCAGAAATTACAAAGCTTTATTCCGCCTTAGCTCCAATCTCGGTAACAGATTCTGTATACGATTCTGATGATATGTCCCAATACGAGCTTCCTCCTTATGTAGACAATAGTTCGCTTCCTTACTTTCCGCCTATAAGAAACCAAGGTTCACAGGGTTCGTGCGTCGCTTTTTCCACCACCTACTATCAAGCCACTCACATGATAGCCATGGCAAACGACTGGGATACAAAGAACAACGACAATACAAACAAGTTTTCTCCAAAGTGGACGTATAATTTGACAAACAACGGAAACGACAATGGTTCAAACCAGATAAACGCATATCGGCTTTTTGTTGAGCAGGGAATCGCAACATGGTCTGATGTGCCTTATGATGAAAACTATCTTGAATGGCCCAGCGAATCCAACATCTGGCAAAACGCCGCAAAATACAAGCCTGATCGTGTCGGTTATCTGCAAGTATGGGATGGTACATATACTCCTGTAACAAATGAAAGCGACGAGACTTTAAAAAGCATCAAGCAACTTTTAAGCAACGGCTATGTCCTGAGCTTTAACACATCTATGTCCAACTGGGTATATAAACCGATTCTTGACAATACATCAACAGACAACGAAAACAATCTTGTAGGCAGGGCTGCCTGTTATATGAGAAACACCAACAACTCGAATGATGTCGGTCACACGCTTACAATTGTAGGTTACTGTGATGATGTATGGGTAGATATAAACAATAATATGGTTATTGATGAAGGTGAAAAAGGAGCCTTTAAAATAGCTAATTCCTGGGG
Source organism: uncultured Oscillospiraceae bacterium (assembly GCA_964409165.1). Classification (GTDB taxonomy): domain Bacteria; phylum Bacillota; class Clostridia; order Acetivibrionales; family Acetivibrionaceae; genus CAYPCH01. Next base: position 6,350 of record CAYPCH010000105.1, read on the forward strand.
CAGTAACTGGGGGATAGATCCCTATACCCAGAATACCACCTACGGTGACGGATTTATCTGGCTTTGCTATGATGCACTAAACAAGGTTTCTTCAGTAACCGGAGCACCTCCTGGCCATACCGAAAGGTTACCTGCCATTGATGATGAGAATACAGCTTACTGGATGTCCGTAAAGCCCGTAATACAGCCTTATCTGCTGGCTGAGATTACTGTGAGCCACTCAAAAAGAAATCAACTTAATTATGAAATTGGCTATTCCCTTGTCGATCAAACATCTCCAACCATAGTCTGGACACCCTATGTCCTGAACAGAAACACAGGAGAGTGTTCTTTTGACGGCACGAACCTCTATTCTACCGGAACAATAGTATTGGATTACACCAACCTAATATTGAAAAACAACTTAATGAGTGCAGGAGTAAAATGGTATGTGAGAGTTACAGACACAACTTCTGACGGTAATCATGGAGTCATTCACAATATAAAGCTGATTGAACCTGGGACCGATATCGAAACATTTTGCCCCATTCCAGGCAATAATATAATTGACGGTAGCACTTTAACTGTATGCGCCTTTGGCAGTTTAACACCCCAGGATCAGGCAGACTCGTCTTTATGGGAGCATAAAAAGGACATTAACCATAACATAAAATACGGCGGGCAAAGTATAGTAAGCTCAGACGGTAAAATTTATCTGTACGCCAACAATAAAGATAATAGCAGAATACTCTTGGAGTATGAGCCTTTTAACGACCAATGGAACGTTTATGATGACAATTTTTCATTGTATACTACCCAAGCAGAAGCAGTTTCAACAGGCGGAAAAATATTTTTCTTTTTGCCGGGATACACAGAATCATATGATCTGGCTTCAAAGAGCTGGAACTTCCATACAACAACAGTACAGTCAATGTCAAATACCTCAGTGGTTGAATGCGGTCAATACATATATTCTATAGGGGGAAACGACTCTGCTGGTTTATCCTGCCGAACCATTACCGGATTTAATCCTCAAGACAGAAGCTGGACACCCACACTGGCAAACATGCAATACGCACGTAAAGGCTCTGCCACAGCGGTTCTTAACGGAAAAATATATATTTTCGGAGGTACAAATGAAGATAATGTCCTTGTAAAGCAAGTTGAGGAATATGACCCTGAATTTAATACCGTAAAAAATGCAGGCGTACTTCCTGACAGCATTTCCAACTCCAACAACCTTAAATTCAAGGCCATTACATTAAATGGCAAAGTATACTTATTTGCCTCAGACTATAATGCAAGCTATGTCTATGAATACACCCCTGACGGCAATTGGACATACAAATCATCCATACCCGGTCTTCCTTCCAAATTCGGAGTACAAGAAGTCCTTGGCAAGATATATCTAATACCTTCGGAAAGCCAAAACGTACTTGAGTTTGACCCCTGCTCAAAAGAGATTTTTTTAGACGGCCTTGAAAGCGGTGACTTTGAAGCAAACGGATGGACAGCCGCCGGAAATTCTTCCGTATTGGATGTATATTACTCGGGTAAATATTCAGCAAATCTCATGCAAAATAGCTACATTGAAAAAGCTTTCAATCTTAAAGGATTTAAAAACATTGAGATCACCTTCTCGTATTACCTTAGTGTATACCCTGAAACCGATGCCCTTACGGTGGAGTGGTTTGACGGATATGAGTGGCATAACCTCGAAGACATAACCCACTCAAGCGGAGTATTAACTGTCAAAAGTATACGTCTTCCCGGAAATGCCAACAACAACCCCTATTTCAAAATAAGGTTTGCCACAAAATTTGACGATATATACGACAAGGTATTTGTGGATGATATTAAACTTAAAGCGGTAGAAATAATCGTTGACTGAAAGTTGATTGAAAAATCTTATTGTTACCCACATTTTCACGAACTTGTACTTACATAAGCCTGAAGACCCCAGTTAGTACCAGAATTAAAACAATTGCTGCATAAATCCCCGTAGACATCTGTCTTCTGTGCTTATGTGAATCAAGTACCTCACAATCAAGACTCACAATGCAACTGACTATAAACCCACCAAGTATTCCTCCGAAATGTGCGGAATTATCAATATTCTCACTTAAAAAGCCATTGTAAAAGCTATATAGATTCAATACTATAAGCATAATGAAGTTTTTCCTGCTGTTATGGAAAGCATTGGGAATTCTGACCCATATATAAATGAGAGCTCCTCCTGCCGCCATAATAGCTCCGGATGCACCTATTGAAGGCACATCATTGAATGCAAAACTAGCTAGATTGCCTAATAACCCTCCAAGGAAATAAATCAACAGAAACTTTTTTGTACCATAAGTGTGTTCAATAACCAATCCTATGACCAGTAAACTTAGCATGTTACCGATTAAATGATCCCATGAAGCGTGTATAAACATTGGAGTAATAAGCCTCCATACTTCTCCCTTTATTACATATGGAGAAAATTGAGCGCCACGCAGAATAAAAAACTCATATAACCCTGTTAAGCCAATAATCCATACCAATACATTTATACTCAATAAGGTGTAAGTAGCATAAGCATGCTTTGTTACCATTGTCAATTCAAAACCTGAGTTTCTCTCTTTGAGGATATCATCAATATTCTGTAGTTTAGTGCTTCCAAGCTTGCTGTTTATAAAACAGTTTACCAATAGAGGCTCAATCAAATCAATCTGAACTCCAGAGCCGTATTTTATAATCTCTTCAGTATTAAGGCTTACTGTCATAAATTGTACATTTTTACCTGAATTTTTTGAATTCCAATAAATAATTTCAACAGCTCTCAATATCGATTGATTTGGCAGACCTGAAAACACCATTATTTCAGTTAATGTAGAAGACTCTCCGGTTTTTATATTGCTGCACCACTCAATATTATTATTTATGTGCTGAGTTATTTCCTCCTCCGATTCCGAATCGCAATCAATAAGTTCGACAATACTGCTTTCTGATTTATCGTGCTTTATAAAATAGCTCATTTCCCTTGAAATGATATAGCTCTTGTCTTTTCCTATCAAAGGGTCATACCTTCCATTTTTAATAAGGCAGGTTATTGCATTGTTAATGAAGTTAATTTTCACACTATTCCTCCGCTATACACTTCTTCCCACATAAATAATACCATTTTTTTTGTTTAATTAAAACAGTCTTATGCATAAAAAACAGAAAAGTTATATGCTTATTTTTTACTATATACAGATTGTTAAATTCTTTAATGCATAATCATTTTTATGATATATATAGATAAAATATTTACTTGCCAAGTACCGGCTAACAATACATAATATAGATAGATGGTTTATTGATAACTATTTATTGAGGGGAGAGAATTTATATTATGTTTAAGAAAAAATTTGGGGTTTTATTGCTTATCTTTACGCTGGTTTTGAATGTCTTTTGCTTTTCATATTCAGCGACCGCCCCACTGTACGGGGATTTAAATTCCGATGAAGAAATAAACTCCACAGATTATGCCTTATTAAAGAGACACCTCTTAGGAACTATAACCATTGACAATACATCACCCGCAGACTTAAATGGTGATGATATGGTAAATTCTACAGATTATGCCCTGCTAAAGAAATTTTTACTTGGTTTGATAACTGAATTTCCTGTTGAGAATTTAGCACCAACACCTTCTCCTACACCCGTAATCACAAAACACTGGGTCGGTACTTGGGGAACTGCACCACAGCTTACAGAGCCTAACAATATGCCTCCAAGCCCCGGACTTTCAAACAATACTCTCCGGCAGGTAGTCCATGTTTCAATCGGCGGAAACCGGCTGAGAATGAAATTCTCCAACCAATACGGCAATTCTCCTGTTACTATGAATTCAGTGCATTTAGCTGTATCGGCAGGCAGAAGTTCAATAAAGCCTGAGACGGATAAGATTTTAACATTTGACGGAAAGGAATCTGTTACAATTCCGGCAGGAAAGACTGTTACATCCGATGCTTTTGATTATAATCTTGCCAGCCAATCCAACATGGCTATTACAATTTATTTCGGCAATACACCTTCCAATCTGACAGGTCATCCAGGTTCGAGGACAACATCGTACATCCAGAGCGGCAATGCAGTTAACAGTTCAAGCATGTCTTCAGCAGCAACTACAGACCATTGGTACATTATAACCGGCATAGATGTATTTGCAGAGGGCTCTTCTAAAGCAGTTGCTATTCTGGGCGATTCAATTACCGACGGAAGGGGTTCAACAACAAACGGAAACGACAGATGGCCTGATGAACTGGCAAGCCGTTTACTAAAAAACCCCAGTACTTCCAATGTTGGAGTTCTTAATCAAGGTATCGGCGGAAATAATGTATTGTCTGGTGGTTTAGGTCCAACAGCAGTTGCAAGATTTGACAGGGATATATTGGAACAGAGCGGCGTTCGCTGGGTGATAATACTTGAAGGGGTCAACGATATCGGTTCAAGCTATGACCAAACGGTGGCAACTAAAATCATAAATGCCTACAAGGAATTTATCAGAAAAGCACATGAAAAGGATATCCTTGTATATGGTGCGACAATTTTACCATTTGGAGGTTCACAGTATTCGAGTGCCGCTCACGAACAAGCGCGAAACACCATAAATAACTGGATCAGAACAAGTGGCGAGTTTGATGCTGTAATTGATTTTGATGCGGCTTTAAGAAATCCGAACAATACTTCAAGCCTTTTAAGTACCTATGACAGCGGTGACCATCTGCACCTGAATCCTGCAGGTTATAAGAAAATGGCCGAAGTAATAGATCTCCAGCTATTTGTTGAATAAACGGTATAATATTACATAGCATAGCCTTCTTTTTTGAATAAATTCATCAACAGGCTTATGGATATTATATAATGTACAGCTGAAATATAAAAATGATAAAAGTTTTGATTTTACAAAAACTATATATATAAATATCACGAAAATGATTATACCTTGAAAAACTTTGTTTTCGTGATATTATATTAACGAACAAGTGAAATATTCCTTCCACTCTTTTTAAATGGCTATTTGGCTTCAAATAGCTGTTCACGCGAAAATTATAACGGAAGCTATACTTCACCGTTCCTAATATAATCAAGAGGCTAATAAATACGGAGGGATTACTAAATGACAGAAGGAAAAACAAATTCAAAAAAAATATTTATAATTATTGGAGCAACCGTAGCTCTTTTTGCATTGGTTGTTCTGCTGATTTTTCAGTTAAGACCCACATCTTCAGACATTTATATAGAAAATCAACTTGCCCTGCCTATCGACAACCTTAGTTATAACATTCAAAACACACTTTCAAACGGTATGATAGGAGCTACTGATAAATATATATACTACTCCAACAACGAAGGGCTATTCAGGGTTAACAAGGACGGGTCTGAAAAAATAGGATTGGACAATGGTTATACTTCCAACATCAATATATACGAAGGAAATTTGTATTACACCAAGCGTGTAGACAGCAACAGTACAGCAAGAAACGCAAACTTTGAGCATATTATTTTGAAACAGCCTGTGGACGGCTTGGATAAGACCGTTGTCGCAAGACAAGAATGCCAAAGAATAAGCTCAATGGTTGTTGTAAACGACCTTATTACATGTGAGTTGGTAGTTTTTGAAGCTACTGGAGGCCTGAATGATTTTGGAGAACCTGTCGGCAACCTTCATACCGATTACAAGGCTTTTTCAGTGGATGGAAGCAAAAACGGTTCTATAGAACAAGACTGGTATCAAGGATTACGAGCCTTAAAATATATTTTTAATCAGACAGAACTCGATTCCCTCCTGAGAGATAAATATCCCGATGTTTCAGTAAGGGACAAATACGTATTGGGTAACAAGCAGTATTTTGCCATACGCAGTATGAAAGGACCAAACTATTCTGCGTTGCTTAGCATTGACAAAGAGAGCAGCGAGCCCTTTTTGATTGAAAAATATATTCCCCAGGCTCCCGAAGGTGTACCTTCCAATGTCAATATAACAGGTTTTACTTACAGCGAGAGTGATAAAATTCTTTACTATATTGTTTCCGAAAGAAGCAAAGAAAGCGATAAGATGGATTTATACAAACTCGACACAACAACAAATGTACCAATCCTAATTGGTAACATTCTTTAGTATCTGGTTGCTCATGATGTTGCTTTAAGGAATGAGTTAAAAACTTCTACTTATTCTAAATCGCTATTTTGCTTCAAACAAGTGAAATAGCAACATAGAATAAGTAGAAGTTTTATTTCACCCTTCTAAATGAAATAAGCAAAATCCAAAATCCGGTATTTGCGATGGATCACAATACTAATTTGAATTTCCCCATTCTTTAATATAGTACTAAATCTATATAATCAATTGCCATACGATCAATTGCCATAGGATCAATTGCCATATAGTCTGGCTTGGCTGTGGACATGAAATGCGGAGGAATTCATTAGCGTTAAGACCCATAGAGTTGGCATGCGAAGAGAGTTTAGAAATTCTACGATTACGAACAGGATGTTCGTAAAACGTCCACATACACAAGGATGTTATGTAGGACGTGGTTCGTGGAATTTCTTAGCGAACGAGTATTGC
>CAYPCH010000106.1:0-12911 GCA_964409165.1 uncultured Oscillospiraceae bacterium
ACAGGTAAATGAGGGTAAAAGAGCCGATGTGTATAGTTTTTATGAAGGTACAAGTTTAGAACCCGGTGAGGAGTACCTTACAGTTTTAGCGTATAATAATCGTGCACAATGCGTATGGTACGAACCTGACCAGAAATACCCATATGGAGTAGCAAAAGTAACTCTTGGTAGTATAACTAAAGAATATACACCTGATAAATGTAAAGTTGTTGAAGGTAAAATAGTAGTTAATGCTAATGAATTTATGTATGATTTCGATTTGGGACTTTATGAAGGTGAGGCTTATTTAAGGAAGTTAGTAGATGAAAATAATAGATATTTGGTATTGACTAACTGGGATGAAATGAATAAGACATGTATTGTAAGTACAGTTGATAATTCTACTGTTCCTATGGTGTATAAAGTCGGCGAAAATGTCAGAATTGAAAATGATCGCTTGGTTGTGAATGAAAATGAATTCATGTATTATTTTGACTTAGGGTTGAGAGGCGCAGATGAATATTTGAGAAAACTTGTAGAGGATGCTGGAGGAACAATTGAATGGGATGAAGATAAATGGACTGCAACTGTAACAATAAATACAAGTATAGGTGTAATAGTCAAAGAATATCACGTGTCTGACTATTATTCTACAAATAATTTTTATGGATATTTCTTTAGGTCTGAGTATGCTATTCCTGTATTTATGAGATATGGACATATTGCTATAGATACAAAACTATTTAATAAGGATTTTTATGGACATTTAAATATTTATTCTAAACTAAAACCTAGTAAAACAGGTGATAAAATTTACTTTTACTATGAAAATGGTAAATTGGCATATGCCCCCGCTTATCCAATAAGTATAGATAGTTCCTTGCCTGAAACCAAGAATGAGTATATAAGATATACTAACGACGATGTTGAGGAATACATAAGGGGTATTATGGATTTATCTGCTGATGAATGCTATATAGAAGATGATTTGAATAACATTTCAGTCAGTGACATAATCAGTAATTATATATGGAACGGAGAACATTATATAATTAAACCATATAAATTAAGTGTGTTTATAAAATCAAAAAGATTTTTTGTTGACACGTATTTTAAATTTGACAATAACGGTGATATTTATATTTCAAAATATTCACTAGATTGTGACTTAGAGTTCTTGTTAAGAGGCTTTGTTCCAAGTACAATGTATCCTTATCGTTCTTACCGAGATAATAACGGATATGTAGGGATTATAGATTATTTTACAACTTCTTTAAAAGTCCCTAGAGATCTAATAGAGTATTCAAACGGTATATTCAAAATAGACGGGAGAGTGCTTGACATTGATACAATATCATTAAAGCCAGATTTAGATTCTGAACTAGATATATACAATGTTTATGCAGAGTCTTATGAAATATATAAGGAACTTGAAAGAGTTGCACCGGAGTATATAGTAACACATTGGGAAGAGTCATATGGTGGACATATAGAAGGTCTTGGACATAAAAAAGTTCTTATAGAGAAATACAACGATGACTACGATCATTACGGCTATACTTATACTTATAAATGGCATGATACCGGAGAATATGTAGATTGCCTATCCGGCTGTCCGCATTGTAATCCTGATGCAGTTAAGGTTGATGATTATATAAAGCAGTATTATTATAACATACCTGAAATAACCCAGAAGGGCAGAGGGGAAGTATTCACAGGCGAGTATATTCCTCATTATTATTTGGATACCGAATTATTTTTCCCTTCTATGTATGGGAAACAAATTTATAATGAAAATGCTGTCGATCTCTATGCAGACCCTGCTGTAATAGACCAAGTTATATATGATGCAATGATGAACAGACCTAAACTTGGCGATTTAAACCTTTCGGTTTCAAAAAAGACATGTTATGAAGGAGAAGAGATAACAATAAATGCATCTTGCAAAAATGCCCATCATATATATGTAAGAGTAGTGGATCAAAAAGGCAATACAGTATATCAAAAAACAGAAGACGGGAGCCGCTTTTCAAACACAATAACATTAGATAAAGGTGGAATATATAGTGTTTACGCTGCTGCTAGAAATACTAATTCAGATCAGATTGATTCGGATTTTAAGGAAACAGCAGTGCCTGAAATAGTTACTGTTAAATATACGCCTGAAATAGAAGTAGTTAATACCCTTGACAAGGAAATAGAGGTAAGACTCCAATACCCTATAAATAATCAACGCAGTAATACGTTTAGCGTATATAAATTTGACGCATTTACAGAGACATGGAAAAAGGTTGAGAATATTATAGCAGAAGTTTCAATGTCTTATAATATAAAGAACTTGACTCCGGGTGGGAGATATAAACTATGTATGCAGTGGGTGGAAAATGGGGAGTTACAGGAAATAACAGAAGAAATTGTGACACCTGTTACCCAAAATTCCGGTAAATATGGAGATGTTAATGGAGATGGAACTGTTGATTCCACTGACTATGCACTGTTTAAACGCTATAATTTAGGGATAATGGAGTTTCAGGTAAAAGACGGTAGTGCGGTTGCAGACGTTAATGCAGATGGTATAATAAATACCACAGACTATGCATTCATGAAAAGATATAATCTTGGTCTTATTGATTCCTTTCCGGCAGAAAAGTTCCTTAACTTAAAACCGCAAGTAGAATTGATAAACCGAAAAGATAATGAAATATATGTGGCTGAAGTTAAAGAGGACGGAACTAAGGTACTTAACATAATGGCAGAAGGAACAAACTGCCATCATGTAGGATTGTTTATGGGTAAATCCAAAGGTCAGGAAACCTTTTTAAATCATCAGGATAATATAGGGTTAAGCGAGGAAATATTTGCATACGATTATGATTGTCCTGTAAGTCAGAGCGGTAAATACAGCATTTATGTAGCAGGACGTAACGCTCACGATACTATATATGGTTCCAAACTGGACAAATCAGACCCGATAAATATTGATGTAATAGTCCCGGGTTCATACAGTAGCACATTAAAAGAAGCTCAGGATTGCTTGAATTATTTAAAGAATAACAATGCTGAATTGTCATCAGTGATTAATGTTGGAAGTGCAAACGGATTATGGAATGAATCAACATCTGACTCCATACTGGCATTCCAGAAAAGGTGTGTTGAGAGATGGGAAAAGTATAACAAGATACCTGACTTGACAGCTAGATCTTATTATGAACATCTTAGAGAAGTAGAGGCAACAGGCAAATTGGACAAAAATACCCTTGAGGCATTAAGAGTAGAAGTAGGAAGGAATAGAACCCCTGTGGTTAATGAGCCGGGAATGGGTGAAGAATACACTGATTACAACAAAACACTAGAAGAGGTATTAGATGTTCAAATGGGACAAAATGCAAAACCGCAAAAATGGGTTAGCAGTGATACTGGAGGCTATTTTGTAAATGCATCGCGTGATGAAGTGTGGCAGTATTTGGATCCGAATAACTATTGCGAAGAAGACTATAAATACCAGTTCTTAGATTTGTCTGCATCAGCTGGGCTAAGTCAAACAGAAATGACTCAATTCTTAAGTGGTAAGGGTATTTTGGCTGGTAAAGCAAATAGTTTCTTAAATGCAGCAAGTCAATATGAAGTGAGTGAAGTTTATTTAGTAGCCCATGCAACACATGAGTCAGGCAATGGAACAAGCGAATTAGCTACAGGTGTTGTAGTAAATGGTGTTAAGGTATATAATATGTATGGAATAAATGCTAAAGATAGTGATCCAGTAGGATTAGGCTCACAGTTTGCATATGAAATGGGATGGACAACGCCTGAAAAAGCTATAGAAGGTGGAGCAAAGTGGATATCTGAGCAGTATATAAACAATCCTACATATAAGCAAAATACGTTATATAAGATGAGATGGAATCCAGCTACACCTGGCAATCATCAATATGCTACGAATATATCATGGGCAGTAAGTCAGACTTCGGATATTAAGGCCATGTATGACAAATTCCCTAATGCAAAAATGAAGTTTGATATCCCAAGATATAAAGATTCTACAGTTACGCCACCATCTTCGGACACATTTTTAATGCCTATAGTTAGTGGAAAAGAAGCGGGATATGTTGAAGACTCTGGATTAGATATTGCTGCCCCGAAGGGAACTAGCTGTGTAGCTGCTGCTAGTGGAACTATAATATATTCTGAATGGGGGCATACACCATGGAAACCAGATGTTATATGTCCAGATGGTAAATACCATGCTGATGATACACCTTATAGTGTTTTAATAAAGCTTGATAATCCTATAACTTTTGAAGGTAGAACCGCGAACTATATATGGTATACACATTTGAGTTCTATAAGATACAATGTTGCTCAAGGTGATGGTCAAAATATTCATGTTAATGCTGGGGATTATATTGGAGATAGTGGATTAGGAAGAAGTGATGCTCATCTGCACTTTGGTATGATTATAAATCAAGCACAAGATAATTTCAACGATTATTTTAGTATGGAACAAGTAAGAAGATTTTTAAATTTACAACCAGGTCAAATTATCTAAAAGAATATATAAAGAGAGCATATTAAGAAATATACTCTCTTTAATATTATTATGAGTTTAGCGTTAAAGGGGGGATATATATGATAAAGAAGTTTTTAGTTATTGCTGTTTTGATTGCTACAGTTGCGTTTGCGGGGTGTAGTGATGTACCTGAAAGTACAGTAGTAAATACTAATAATATGGCAACAGAAGATAGTTCCTTACATCGCACAGAGGACAGTAATTTCAACAGTAAAATACTATTGTTACAAGATGAAATGAAAAGATATATAGCCAATGATAAACAATTATCTGCAAAGGAGCTTAATAGTATATGTGTTTCATGTAGTGATACTTTTAAAGATATACTATCCTATAAAGATAGTATAAAGACAAATGAAAATGATTTGCTAGGGGAAGAAGCAGGGTTTTATATTAAGTATGGAAAGGAAATTTCAATTGGAGAGTCTATGTATAGGCTGATTGAGTATGGTTGTAAAAGTAATGCAGATGGCACTATAAAGGACTTGCTGTTGCAAAAATTTGATAACAGGACTGAGCCGCAGGTTAGTGATGTTCTGAGAATCACAAGTACAGCTTCAGGAATAGAAAGCATAGAGAATTTTGATTTTATAAGCTTAAATAACTCATATAATGTTTTTGTGTTTTCTAAGTTTAATGGTGCGGAAGTTGATGTAGTGAAGCTATATGGGTATAAACTTGAAAGTGGGGAATTATCTCCCAGACACCTTTTTAATGCTGGTATGGCTGAAAGCTGGGAAGTGGATAATACTTCAAATAACGGAGTTTGTATTCTTCGTTATAAAAACGCGGCAAAGGATTATACATTTTCTATAGATAATGTATCGGCTAAAGTAGTAGCATTAGGCAGTAATAGCGAAGTATTGAGTGAAATCAAACTTGAATTTAGTGGTTCTAATGATATTACAAGCTCTGATGCCAGTAAATCATTAATTGAAGGTGATTTTGCAATAATTGACGGAAAAAGCAAAATTGAATTGTACACAGCATTTAAAGATCTAAAAATTGAAAAACAGGAATTGAAAACTGAGAACAATTTTGTTGGAGAAACAAATTCAGATGGTTTTGTATATAAGTATTATATGCACCAGTACGATGAGTTTGACTTATATATATCAAATGCAAATTATAATATTAAAGGGAAAAAGATTGACGACAGGTATATTTCTCAGATTACATTAAAAAAAGAATCTGGATTTAAGACACCCAGAGGAATAAATATTGGGTCAACATTGGAAGATGTATTTGAGGCTTATGGGCAAACAACTATGAAAAAGGAAAATGGAAGTGATATCGTTGGATATATGGTTAATGATATGGGGTTAAAGTTTTTTATTGACTCAAATCAGAAAGTATCTGGCATCATTATCCATATAGCTGTAAAAAATGCTAAATAGCGGGGACGGAAATGTTTAGAAATAGTCCAAAGTTTAGATAAAAGGTGGAAGGCTCTATAAATAAATATAGAAAATAAAAAAACATTTGCAGATGGAATAATTGACTATCTTTATAATGCGAATTATAAAGATGTATTGGTAAATGTATTGCAAAAAGCAAATCGACTTTTTTTGCACTTTTTAATTCGTTTTTTACTCACAAAACTTTTACACCTTTAACACAAAAAAGATATGCGAAGGATAAAAAGTGCCGTCGTCATATCTTTTTTGTCAAAAATACAAAAAATAAGACTGCATATTTAGCTATTTTATACAAATTTCATAAACTTTTATCAACACTATTGACAATAATGAGCAGTATTGGTATGATTGTTGCAATATTTTAAATGTTTTTGTATTTATATGCAAAGAGAAATAAGGATACTCAGAAAAATGGAATTAGAGAATAGAAGCTATATAACAATTTTAGATTTGATCAGAATAATTAATATTATAAGTTTAAGTTTGCTTTTGGGTTTGGGAATAGTTTTTTTGGGAGTAAATCAATACATCAGCTTAGGTTTTATGCTTTTTGTGTCAATCATCTTATCGGTTGTTTCCCAAAGGTTTTTTGATAAAAAATTCGGAAATAGATATTCAATATCTAAGAATAAGACTTTTATCGTGATTTCCACCGCAATAAGTGCAGTTATTCTGATTTATTACATAATAATCAAGGAATACCCTACAGTAGCATTGATAATTTTGTTTTATACAATGAGTTTTATTATGCGTAAAAAGTTTAAGAACTCATAAGAAACAGCTTCAAGGCAGTTTCAAATTATAGGGGTATGAACTTATTCATTACTCAAGAAGTATGAGAGGATTAATCATGCGTCTAAAAGAGAAAAAACTAATAGCATATTTAGGACTACTGGTTTCTACAGCGATATTGTTTATGATTCTTATATTCGCTCTGGATTTTGCCTACATAAAGTTAAGGCTTGAGTGCAATTATTTAATGAATTGCATGAAAGAACAGAATTATGCGGGACTATACAGTAACTTGACTGAAGATTATCAAAAAACACTCAATGAGTTTTCAAAAGAGCATAAATCTTTAGTCACCAAGCATGGGGAAATCATTAAATACAGATATGATAGTATACACAGGAACAGTAGGCAAAAGGAAGCAAGAGAATTGGTAGTCAACTATGATGTCGATACAGATAGCGATCTGCAGGGAAAAATAGCTGTGGCATGGACTTTTGTTAAACATGGCTTTGATTGGCAGGTAAAAGATATTAAAATTTTTCGGGATTCTGAGGACACGATTTATAGTCTTAAGTCCGGGGAAATCTGTGTTGAGCGTCCTTTTGCAGAGGTGGAAGGCTCTATAAATATAGAAAATGCAAAAATATTTGCAGATGGGATAATTGAATGTATTTTCAACGGCAATTATGAAGATGTATATGATAAAGCGTACGAAGAACTTAAAACCAAGGGCAGTGTGCAGGATTTCACATATTATGTAAAGTCGGCGAGGGAACAATGGTCTGATTTGGCGGGTTTTGAGCTGCTGAACTGCGAAACAGGGAAGGGAAATCTTGAAATGAAGCTAAGGTATGGAATATCAGATAAGAATTCAGAAAAAATAGCTCAAACGGACATCTGGGTGAAAGATGAAGACGGAATGTATTTGTCAGGGATAAAGTTTTCTGAAAACTCCTGGTAACCATGGAATAGTTGAAAACTAATAAGCTTTGATTGGTTGTTAAATATAGATAGAAAGAAGCAAAAGACAGAGCTAGAAAATCATTTATTTTGTATTATAAAGGGGTTGTTTGGTTATGTTAAGCGATTATATTCTTAATTCCCATAAGCGTTGCAAACAGCTGGACATAAGGAGCAAACAGCCTTTTGTTCCACCTGACGAGGAAGACATTAACAATAAGACCCATAAAGATTTGGATATATTGGTTGGCAAGTGTATTGCAAAAAGCAAATCGACTTTTTTTGCACTTTTTAATTCGTTTTTTACCCTGACAACTGAAGAACTTGTTGTTATAAACAGTTTTATCAACAAGAATTCAAATGTTGACATAAAAAAATTCGTTCCTTTAAAAGGTATAAGCTTAAAGGAGGAGCATTACGGAATATCAGCGGTATCCTTATCGGCTTATAAAAAGGATGTTGCATATATAGTAGGAAAAGAACATTTTCGGAATGAGTCTAAGAATCTTACTTGTGTTTCGGTTCCTCTAAAATATGAGAAGGAAGTAATTGGTTACTTAAGCCTGTCATCATATAAATGCAATTATGTAAATGGCTTGAGGGTTTTTATGGAATGTCTGTCTCATAATATAGAGTATGAGCTTGTCAAGCTGAATATTATAAAAAGGCTTAATGCTTATGCCAATGTTATTAGTCAAAAATATAAGGATATAAATTTAGAGGAATTATCACACAAGGAGAAAGAGGTAATATACGGATTATTGAAGGGTCATTCGAATTTTGAGATTGCCCAGGAGATGTATATATCGGAAGCAACGGTAAAGACCCACTTGAAACATATTTATGATAAATGCGGTACGAAAAACAAGACAGATACTGCGTTGCTTATGCTATGCAGGGATTTATTGGAGAATATAGGTTAAGGAAGGTGGAAAATGGCGTTATATACAAAGATAAAGATAGTATTGGCCTTGGTATTGGCGTTATTAATATCTTTTCTTACATCAGCATACCTCAAGTCGTTCAAGGATGAGGTTACGGTTGTTGTTGCTGTACAGGATATTGACGAAAGAACCTGGATAAAGCCGGACATGGTAAAGGAAATAAGCATTGGAAGAAGAGAAAAGCAGATATTGGCGGATTATGCATTTACAAGCGTAAAAGACCTTGAAAACTCAATATCAAAAGTCAATATAAAAAAAGGGGACATAATAAACCGTTCAGAGGATGTGATAGCGGGAACAAGGCAGTCACTTTTAGAAAAAGAAGTTATAACCGAAAATGGAGTGATCAATGATTCCTATTTTCTTTCGGAAAATAAAAGGCTTATTACAATAAGGCTTGATTCTCATGGTGCATTGAATAACAAGTTAAATATAGGTGACTGGGTTGATGTTATTTATACCTCGGACGGAGGCAGTGAGAAATCTTTTTCGTTTACCATAATGCAGCATGTTGAAATTTTTGATATAGAGAATACAAATACAAGTAAAAGCACTATACAGCAGAATGTAACTCTGATTGTTGAGCCTCAGCAGGCTGTTGATATTGTTTGGGCGAAAAGAAACGGAAGTCTTGATTTGGCTCTTAACCCTACTGAGGGGGATAACGAAATTGTATTTCCCTCAAATATGGATAAGTTTTTGAAATAACGTTTGGATATTTTGGAGTTGTTTAATATGAGTATTAGTAGAAGACAAAAAGCTATAGTGTTTTATGCACCTCAGGGGGGTACAGGAAAATCTACCTTATCTGTGAATACATCAATATTTGCAGCGACAATGGGATTAAAAACATTGATAGTTGATATGTCCATATATGGCAGTGTGATGTCATCATTAAAGATACCCAAAAAGGGTGGTAACGGGTTGTCCTCTGTCATTACTCTTCTCGACCTTGAGTCAAATGAAAAGGATTCATTGAGGTTTATTGAGTCATTAAAAAGCTCAATTGTTAAGAGTGAGGTGCATGAAAATCTTGATGTGCTTACAGGAGCCAATCCTATCAGGATGGAATCCTTGACACAGGAGTATGTAAAGGAAATAGTAAATGGTCTGAGAAAACTGAATTACAATTTGATTGTTTTTGATACTTCATCTGAGTTAAGTGTAAAAAATCTTATTTTGCTTGAGATGATGGACTATGTTTTAATGCCGGTTATACAGGATGTATCATGTGGATGGAAGATGATACTTTTTAAAGAAATTATTGAAAAGTGCATACTGGATAAGAACAAATTTAAAATTATTATTAATATGTGCAACAAGAATTCCGGTTTTAATAATCTTGAGTTTGAAAGTGAAATCGGGTTTAAGGCAATAGCAGAGATACCTTTATTTGTAAAGAAATATCAGGGGTTTATAAACAGGGGGGATCAGATTCATTCAAAGTACAATAAAAAGGCATATAAATGCTTTATGGAAATAGCTAAAACAATATTAAGATTCAAATAGTATTCAGGAGCATTATTAATGAGAGTAGAAAGACTGATAAAAGACAGACAGCTGTCAATTGCAAATAAATTGAATAGCAAACAGGCAAGGAGTCCGCGTAAGGAAGCCCATATAAAGCTTGTTGAAAACAAGTTGGAGTTGCTCAAAAAAATCAGGGAGAAGCTTATTGAAAAATATAGTATTTCAGATATTGACTCTGTGCAGAAGTTTGAGCTTATTAGGAAAGAAGCTTGGTCAATGATTGAAGAGATGGCGGAGAAGAACCATCTCAATATGTACCTTGATTCGTACGATAAAGCTGAAATACTGGAAATGCTTATCCAGACCATGTTCGGTTACGGAGTTCTGGATCCGCTTATTAAAGACCCGTCTATTACTGAAATAATGGTTAATGGGACACAGAAGATATTTATTGAAAGGAACGGAAAAATTGAAATTGCACTGAATAAAAGGGGAGAAGACCTTAAATTTAATAACAATGACGAGCTATTATATGTCATAGAAAAAATTGTTGCACCTATAAACAGAAAGGTGGATGAAAGTAATCCTATTGTGGATGCAAGGCTGCCTAACGGCTTTCGTGTAAATATTGCACTAAATACCGTATCGTTGGATGGCTCGGTAATTACTATAAGGAAGTTTCCCGAATGTCCTTATACAATGACCCAACTGGTTGAATTCGGTGCTCTTCCGGCAAATGTTGCACTTTTTTTAAAACACCTTGTTAAAGCAAAATACAATATAATTATATCCGGTGGTACAGGAAGTGGAAAAACCACATTTTTAAATGCACTCGGGAACTTTATTAATAAAGATGAAAGAATAATCACCATTGAAGATTCTGCTGAGCTTAAAATAACAGGTATAGATAATCTCATCAGACTTGAGACCAGACCGCCCAATATAGAGGGACGTGGTGAGATAAGTATGAGAGAGCTTGTGAGGAGTGCTCTTAGAATGAGACCGGACAGGATAATTGTCGGTGAAGTAAGGGGTGGAGAAGCATTGGATATGTTGCAGGCTATGAATACGGGACATGATGGTTCTTTGTCCACCGGACATGCCAATTCGTCAATTGATATGCTCAGCAGGCTTGAAACAATGGTTCTGATTTCCGGAGTGGAATTACCCCTTGCATCGGTTCGACAGCAGATATCATCGGCAGTTGAATTTATTGTTCATCTTGCCAAGCTGCATGATGGTTCAAGAAGAGTCGTTCAGGTAACTGAGATAATTGGTGCAGACAAAGACGGTTATATAACCCGTGAGTTGTTTGAATTCAAAAGATACAGCGGTTTGGCGGGGATTAAGGATACTCTGGTTTATACAGGTAACGGTATAAAACGCACAAATAAATTACTTGCATCGGAAATGGACATTAAAGACATAGAGAAAATTTTGAGTATAAACTCTGAATATAATTCTGAATTTTAAAAAGGGGGTGGAAAAAGTGTTCAATAATTTACTTGGTAAAGCATGGTTGTCATTAGTGAGCTTAAAAAGTTCAAGGAAAGGACAAGCAATGACCGAGTATGGTCTTGTAATTGCATTGGTTGCTGTAGCTGTAATAGTTGCGCTTGCAGCATTAGGTGGAAAACTTACCGAACTTTTTGCATTTATAACCGACAGTATAAATGTTCCGTCATAAATAGTTGAGGGGACAGGACAAGTTTAATTGCATTTGAACCTCTTATGAAAATATGAGAGGTTCAAATGTAGATTCTTATCATAATAACTGTTTTAAGGGGGATTAAATGAAAATTATTAAAAATAATAGAGGGCAGTCAGCTCTGGAGACTGCCATTACTCTCCCTATCATACTGTTTGTTCTTTATGCCATGATTTCGTTGGGCATTTATATATATGATCATTCGGTCTTGTTGTTGGCTGCAAATAAGGCTACTGACACAGGTATAGGTATACTATCGCGACAAGATATAAACGAGAATGAGAAGGAGCTATTGATTGAAGAGGCCGCAAGAAATTTTATAACATCCGGGATTTTTCTTGAAGAGCCTGATGGGGAAGCGGGTTTGCCGGAGCTTGCATTAATTACTGAAACAGATTTAGAAGGGGAACGTAGGTTGTCTGTGACTGTTATCAGAAAGTTTAACTGCGGATTGCCTTTTGTGAATGAGATTTTTAAGGATCATCTTATAATAAAAGCTGAGAGCTTTTATATATTTAAGGAACATTGAGCAAGGTGGGGTTAATATGAAGCTTTTAAGAAATAGGAATGGACATTCTGCAATTTTTTTGTGTATTGCTATGCCTTTAATTATTGCAGTTTTGGGCATATGTATAGACGGAAGCTTACTGCTTTACTATAAAGCAAGGTTAATGACGGCTACAAAGCTTGCAGCAGTTTCAGCGACATCATTTTATGATATTGAAGACGAACAATTGGCTATTGACTATGCAAGTGCTGAGGATGTAGCTTTAAGGACTTTGTATCAGAATTTCGAGGATGCAGTTATGACAGCTTTTGAGGTTGACAACGCTCAGAAGAATTCATGCAGGGTTGATGCACAGGTAGAGGTGCCGTGTTATTTTATGAGCATTATGGAGGCTTTTGGTTTCGAGGTTGCTCAAAAGACATTGGTAGAAAGCTATACTGCACGAAGAAGTATTTCGCTTGAAGGTGATGAATAAATGTATAAAGGAATAGCTGTTCTTGTATTTTTTTTAGTTTTTATAGTTATGATGCCATGGGGCAGCATTTTTCCGTCAAGAAATTTGAGGAAACTGATTAAGTCTCTTGATGAAGACAGGTATCATTCAATTATAAGAAGTAGCAGTCCT
>CAYPCH010000107.1:0-12865 GCA_964409165.1 uncultured Oscillospiraceae bacterium
AAGTCTCTGACCTACCCGACTTTTAGCACTATATTAAAAAATGGGGAAACTCAAATTTTTAAACTATTGACAATGGTTAATTTATCTGATATCATTATAAACGCAAAAATGAAGAAGAAGTTATCCGCTTCTCACCTTGCGAATGGGTTTCAGCAAGGTTTAATACTGAAGGTCTTGTAAATTATGACTTTGTGTATTTAAGTTAAGTGGATTATTTCTTTAATCCACTTTTTTATATGTTGTTTGCGTAATAAATCTCGAAAATAAATCCGGAGGTGTTTTTTATTAACAAGAACGAATTGATGATTAATGAGCAAATTAGAGATAAGGAAGTCAGGCTGATTGATGCTGATGGTTCAATGCTAGGGGTAATGAGTTCGAAAGATGCACAGATACTTGCGAATTCAAAAAACCTGGACCTTGTTAAGATAGCTCCTCAGGCTTCTCCGCCGGTATGCAGGATAATGGACTACGGGAAGTACATGTTTGAGCTTAACAAGAAAGAAAAGGAAGCACGCAAGAACCAAAAGGTGATTAGCATAAAAGAAGTAAGGCTTTCTGCATCGATAGACGAACATGACTTTAACTTTAAAGTTAAAAATGCATTGAAGTTTTTAAAGGATGGTGACAAGGTTAAGGTCAGTGTTAAGTTCAGAGGCAGGGAAATGAATTACACCTCACTTGGACAGAAAGTGCTCGAGAAGTTTGCGCAAGCTGTAGAAGAAGTGGGAGCAGTGGAAAGAAGACCTAAGCTTGAGGGTAGAAACATGATTATGATAGTAAATCCCAAGCTGTAATATAGAATAAGGAGGAAATCTAAATGCCTAAGATTAAGACACACAGCTCTTCAAAAAAGAGATTCAAATTAACCGGTACAGGTAAGGTCAAAAGGTCAAAAGCATATAAGAGCCATATTTTGACTAAAAAAAGTTCAAAAAGAAAAAGGAACTTGAGAAAATCAACAATTGCTTCTGATGCAAATGCAGCAATAATAAAAGTGTTGATTCCATACAAGTAAGAGGGAGGAGTTAAGTTATGTCAAGAGTAAAAGGTGCGATGAGGACACGTGCAAGACATAAAAAAATTCTGAAGCTTGCCAAAGGTTATTTTGGAGCTAAAAGCAAGAATTTTAGAATAGCTAACCAGGCGGTGATGAAGTCACTGGTCTATGCATATAGAGACAGAAGGGCAAAGAAAAGAGATTTTAGGAAATTATGGATTGCAAGAATTAATGCGGCAGCAAGAATAAACGGTTTATCCTACAGCAAGTTTATGTATGGACTCAAGAAGTCCGGTATTACCTTGAATAGAAAGATGCTTGCTGAAATGGCTGTTAACGACGCAAATGCATTTGCTAAATTAGCTGAAAAGGTTAAGGATGTTAAATAATAATATAATAGGAATAGCCGAAGGTATATTTTCGGTATTCAATAGTTTATGTGTGGGGCTCAAACTGAGCCCCTGTTTTATAGGACCATTTCCTGAAAGGAAATCCGGCAAAATTGAGTGCCCTTGATAGGTATGAAATTTTTCAGAGGTGATTTGATGAATTTAATCAGCAGCAGTCAGAATGCTATTATAAAAGAAGTAAAATCATTAAAGGAAAAGAAGCACAGAGATACGAAGGGTATGTTTTTTATAGAGGGCATAAGGTTTGTAGAAGAAGCACTAAAGGAAAAGGCTGTTATTAGTAAAATTTTGGTATCAGATCATTTAAGTAGTGTACAAGGTGGAAATGAAGTGCTTGAAAAGGTTCAAATGCATAAAGTACCTTTATATTTTCTGCCTTATAAGCTTTTCAAGGAAGTATCTGATACCGAAAATCCACAGGGGATTTTAGCAGTTATGCATAGTAGAAACTACTTATTGAAAGATGTAATAAGTGGCAGGAACTTTTTTGTTATGCTAGATTCCGTTCAGGATCCTGGCAATCTGGGCACAATAATAAGAACTGCGGATGCAGCAGGAGTAACGGCTGTTATATTGTCTAAGGGGTGTGTGGACGTATATAATCCGAAGGTTTTAAGGTCAACTATGGGTTCTGTGTTTCATGTTCCCATTTGTTACAACATGGATATAACTGAAGCTATTATTGAAATGAAATCCTATGGAATAAGATTGTGTGCTTCCCATCTTGAGGGCAGTACAAGCTATTATGATTTGAAATATAAAGATAACATTGCCCTTATTATAGGTAATGAAGCCAACGGTATAAGTGAAAGTGTCAAGGAAGCTGCCGATTTGCTTGTAAAAATACCTATGCCTGGAAGGGCTGAATCATTAAATGCGTCAGTTGCAGCAAGTTTACTTATATACGAGGTGTTAAGGCACTAAGGAATAAGCAAAATGTACTACACAGTTATTTTGGGCTCTATATTTACCTTCGAATAAGTTTTTTAGTGTAAAATGGTGTTGAAAGCTGTATTTACATCATGTCTGATTGTGCGATTTCCATAGAAATCGCTATTGTGAGTAAAAAAACGAAAGAATTCGTAGCATAATTTGCCTTAATCGGATATCTTCCGATGTTAATATGTTCCTGTTGTGATATACTTATTGATAAATTAAGGCTTTTGAGTTTCTGTTTTTCTTGCCGTTTAAGTCATTCGGCTCTATGAACGGCTAATTTAATGCATTCATAAGATGTATTCCTTTTTATTGAGTTGCATGTTTTGAAAAAATCTATTTGGCATATACTAAGATATGCTCTTTTATTAAAAAAAGAAATCAACAATTATGTTAATGTAATAATAAAAGACAAGGTGTTTTTAAATTTAGATTAATCACGAAAAACATTCTATATTGAAAAAATTAATTTTCGTGATGTGTGATGTTGTATTAAGGAAATTGAAGCACAATGAAAATTTATTTTTCTTGTGTTTAACATATGTTATAAATCTCTGAATCTGTCAGTGTAGTTTATTGATGAGATTTATATGATTAAATATACAAACAGGAGTTGGTAATCTATAATGCATTTTGATTTAAACATATTACTGGTACTTGCTGTTATTGCATTTTCATTTTTTTGGATTTGGCTATTGCTTTTTAAAGTAAGAGATAAAAGATATGTTATGATGCATGGAGCGGCTCTTTCAAATGATGAGCTTGAAGAGCATGCCCGGGGCATGGCGTATGGTCATGCTGTTCAAAGAAGGTCTAACCTTATTAATTGGCCGATACCCGAAATGAATGAAAACTACAGGTTCATTTTGTCTGTTTACAAGGAGTTGAATGATGATGTTCAGATGGGTATAAGCACAACACCTGCAGCTGAGTGGCTTCTTGATAATTTTTATATAATTGAGGAGCAGGTAAAAGGTGTAAGAAAGGCTTTGACCAAGGAACAATATCTGAAACTTCCTACACTAAGTACCGGTCCTTTAAAGGGATTTGCAAGGATATATGCAATAGCTCTTGAACTTGTGTCTCATACTGACGGAAGAATTGATGAAAAGATTATAACAAACTACATAAATGCATATCAGAGCAATAATGTTCTTTCAGGAAGAGAATTATGGGCTTTTCCAATAATGATAAAGCTTGCTCTTGTCGAGAATATAAAGTACTTGTGTGAAAAGATAAAGGTGGCACAATCCCAGAGAAAAAGGGTTGAAGAAATACTGTCGGGATATGACGAGAATAATCCCGAGCAGCTTTTAAAGCTTATAAGTGATATAGATGTAGAATTGAAGAGAAAATACCAGATCAGTTCAGCCTTTATAGAGCATCTTGCTTATAAAATAAGAAAGAAGGGGAGAGCTTTTTCCCATATCCTTCATTATGTTGATGAAAGGCTTTTGACAAATGATACAGATATAGATCGCATAACACACAAGGAGCACAGTGAACAGACAATAGATAAGGGTTCAATAGGAAACTGTATTATGAGCCTTAAATATATATCCATTGCAAACTGGGTAGAAATATTTGAAATACTCAGTAAGGCAGAACAAATATTAAGGAAAGATCCAGATGGTACCTATCCCCTTATGGACATTGATTCGAGAAACTATTACAGAAGAAGGCTTGAAGAGCTTGCACTTTTGTATGGGGTATCCGAAACGCATATTGCGTCAAAGGTTGTCGAACTCGCAGACAGGGAAATAGATAAGGATGATTTGTATGGGCAACGCAAAAGACATGTAGGCTATTATTTAATTGGAAAAGGAAATGTGGAGCTAGAAAAGGAAATAGGTTATAAAAGAAGTGCTTTAAGGAGTATAACAAGTATTGTAAATACACACCCAGAAGCGTTCTATATTGGTGCTGTGAGTGTTATTGCCCTTCTTATAATAGGTTATGTAACCAAATATGCTTTTAGACACGGCAGTATTGCATTTACCCTTATGGCTGTATTTGCAACATGTATACCTGCTACGGATATTGCTGTTAATATTGTAAACTGGTTGATGAATCATATATACCGACCTTCCTTCCTGCCCAAGATGGAGCTTAAGGACAGTATTCCGGAAGGCTACAGCACCATGGTTGTAATACCTGTGTTGCTAACGGATGAGAAGAGAACCGAGGAACTCATTGAAAATCTTGAGGTCTATTACCTTGCCAATAAGGAAGAAAATCTGTACTTTGCCATCGCTGGCGATTTTAAGGATTCTTCACGAAATCAGGAGGGGAATGAAAAAACCATTACAGAGACAGCTCTTAAAATGGTTAAGGAGCTAAATGAAAAATACGCCAGAAATGGCGAAAGCATTTTCTTTTATTTCCATAGACACAGACAGTATAATGACAGGCAGAAAAGATGGATGGGATGGGAAAGAAAAAGAGGAGCTCTTATTGAATTTAATGAGATGTTGCAAGGAAATAAAAATACCAGTTATTCCATTGTATCTGAAGAGGTTTCTGGACTTCCGAAAATAAAATATGTCATAACTTTGGATGCAGATACCATATTGCCGTTAGGAACCGCAAAAAAGCTTGTCGGTACTATGATACACCCTTTGAACAGACCTGTTGTCAATAAGGAAAAGGGAATAGTAACAGAAGGCTATGGACTGCTTCAGCCAAGAATTGGTTTTGGTATAGAAAGCGTAAATAAGTCACTTTTCTCCAGAATATTTGCAGGAGAGGAAGGTATAGATCCTTATGCAAGTGCAATTTCCGATGTGTACCAGGATCTTTTTGGCGAAGGCATATTTACAGGCAAGGGGATTTATGACCTTGGCATCTTCCAGGAACTGTTATCAGATGCTATACCTGAGAATGTAGTGTTAAGCCATGACCTTCTTGAAGGGTCTTATATCAGAGCCGGGCTTGTGACAGACCTTGAGCTTATAGATGGGTATCCAGCCAAGTTAAACTCCTATGCTATGCGCCTTCATCGGTGGGTAAGGGGTGACTGGCAGCTTCTACCATGGCTTGGAGCGCATATAGTAAACAGAAACGGAGATAAAATACCTAATCCCCTATCATTGATATCCAAGTGGAAGATACTGGACAATTTAAGAAGAAGCCTTGTTGCACCATTACTTATGCTTATCGTTATTCTTGGTGCGTCGGTTCTTCCGGGGAATTTTGTTTTCTGGATGACTTTTGTATTGTTGACAATTTGTTTTCCAATTATTATTGCCGGTATTGATTATATTGTATCAATGCCTTTAATTGGTATAACTGCTAAAAGGTATATACCGGTTATAAGCGGGATGAAGGCTGCTTTACTGCGTACCACACTGCAGTTTGTATTTTTGCCGTATGAGGCTTATTTGATGGTTAATGCCATAGCGATAACATTGGCAAGAGTTTTTATAACAAAAAGGAACATGCTCGAGTGGGTAACGGCGTCAGATGTAGAGCGCTCTCTTAAGAACTCCGCAAAAGGCTATATTATAAGGATGAGATGGGCAATAATACAGGCGTTTCTGGTTTTGGGTCTTACTCTGTGGCTTAGACCGGATTCAGTGCTGGTTGCCTTGTTTGTATTTGCAATATGGATACTATCTCCCTTTGTTGCGTATTTTGTAAGCAAAGAGCAGATTCACGTAAAGGAACCTTTAGATAATAAAAACAAGCAGTATTTAAGGAGAATTTCCAGGAAAACATGGAGATACTTTGAGGAATTTGCAAATAAAAAGAACAACTATCTTGCACCGGATAATTTCCAGGAGAATCTGCCTAACGGTATAGCATACAGAACTTCACCTACAAATATAGGGTTGGGAATGCTTGCATCACTGACCGCAAGGGATATGGGGTATATCGGAACCCATGAGCTCTTAAGGATGATTTCAAATACTACCGATACCATAGAGAAGATGGACAAATGGAACGGACATCTTTACAACTGGTATGATACACGCACATTGAAGCCTCTGATACCAAGATATGTGTCCACGGTTGACAGCGGAAATTTCGTATGTTATCTCATAACATTAAAAGAAGGACTATTGGAGTATCTTAACAAACCACTTGTAGACAGGGTTTTTGTACAAGGAATAAATGACACGGCAGACCTTGCCTTTGACAAAAAGGCTTGCCAAATGTATATATCATCTTTTGATGATTTTATAAAAAGCTTTGATGAGGCAAACCCAGGCGATATAATTCTTTGGGGCAAAGCTTTGGACAAAGCTTGTGCAAGTAACGGTATTGACTCCAGCAAGGATAAAATATGGAGTATTAAGCTTAATAATATGCTGGATATGTTTAAAGGTGAAATAAGGGAATTTATGCCTTGGGCTGTTTTAATTGCAGATATTCCGGATGTTGTTACCGAGCTTCATATAAGTGAAGAAATGAAAAAGCTGTGGGAAGCTGTTGTTAAAAAGCTGAAGGCGTGTACTGCGCTGTCGGAGTTACCCAAAGTATGCCGGGATGCAACAAAGGATATAGAAAAGATACAAAAGCATATTGGGAAAGACAAGAAGGTAAGGCAGGAAGATGCAGTAAAATGGCTTCTCGAATTAAAAAACCTGCTATTAAAATCTTCCGAACATACCGAAAGGCTTGTTGGTACATGCACAGATCTGGTTGACAGAATAAGCAGACTGTCTGACAATACAGAATTTACTCACCTTTATGATAGTAGAAGGCAACTGTTTTCAATAGGTTATAGTATTGAAGACAACACTCTTACAAACTCATATTACGACCTTCTTGCCTCTGAGGCAAGACAAACAAGCTTTATAGCCATAGCCCGGGGAGAGGTTGATTCTCAGCATTGGTTCAAACTTGGAAGGGCTCTTACTTACGTAGACCGCTATAAGGGAATGGTTTCATGGAGTGGTACGATGTTTGAGTATCTTATGCCTCTTCTGATTATGAAAAGCTATAAGAATACGCTTATGGATGAGACCTATTCCTTTGCGGTGAGAAGCCAGAAAAAGTATGGAAATCAGAGGAATGTCCCTTGGGGGACATCAGAGTCGGGATTTTATTCTCTGGATATAAACCTAGATTATCAGTACAAGGCTTTCGGGGTGCCTTGGCTTGGGCTTAAGAGAGGTCTTGTCGAGGATATGGTGGTTGCGCCTTATGCTACTGTACTTGCAATACTGGTTGAGCCAATGTCAGCCATAAAAAATCTGAAGAGAATGGCTCAGGATGGTGTTGAAGGACATTATGGATTCTATGAAGCAGTAGATTATACTCCTGAAAGACTCCCCGTAGGTGAAAAACGTGCTATTGTAAAGAGTTATATGGCTCACCATCAGGGTATGAGCATATTGGCGTTGAATAATCTGTTAAATGATGAAATTATGCAGAGACGATTTCATGCTGACCCTGTTGTTGATGCTGCAAAGCTTCTTCTTCAGGAAAAAGTACCTACAAATGTTGTTTTTACAAAAGAAAACAAGGAAAAAATAATTCCTTTTAAAGAGGTCATTTATGATGAAGTGGATTCATTAAGGGAATATGAAGATATAGATCCGATAATACCAAAGGTGCATTTGCTTTCAAATGGAAGTTATTCCGTTATGGTTACAGACAGGGGAACCGGATACAGCAGAAGCAAAATGCTGGATGTAACAAGATGGCGGGAAGACATCACCCTTGATAATTACGGTATGTTCTTCTATATAAGAAATATCAGAACAAATGAAGCTTGGTCATCAACTTATGCACCTTTCATAAAAAGACCCGATAAATACAGGGTTACGTTTAAATCGGGGGAAGCCAAATTTTTCAGAAAAGACGGTGATATTGACACTTTAACTGAGGTTGTGGTTTCAGCAGGAGATAACCTTGAGATCAGGCGTATAAATATTACAAACCATGGCAGTGAGCCCAGCGTTTTGGAAGTGACAAGCTACTTTGAACTGGTACTTGCCGCTCATAGCACTGATGTTGCACACCCGGCTTTCAGCAATCTGTTTATAAGAACGGAGTTTTTACCTGAATTAAACAGCCTTATTGCAAACAGAAGACCCAGAACTGACAATGAGAAGGTTATATGGGCTGTAAGCACAATGACAGTAGAAGGTGAGACAGTTGGGGGAACTCAGTATGAATCCGATAGAATGCAGTTTGTGGGAAGAGGAAGGGATGTCAGAAATCCCATTGTCTTAGAACCGAACAGACCACTTTCAAATACTGCCGGTGCAGTGCTTGACCCTGTTATGAGTTTGAGCGTAATGGTTAACGTAGAGCCTGGAAGCTCTGTCAAAATCACATATGTCACGGCAGTTACCGAAAGCCGGGAAGTTGCTCTTGAAATTGCGACAAAATATAAGGACACGGATGTTGTAGAGGGTGAATTCAATCTTGCACTCACAAGAAGCCGTGTGGAAGCCAGATATCTCAATCTCAAAAGCTGGGAATTGGAGCTTTATCAGGAGCTTGTATCCCATATACTGTTTTTGAGTCCTCAAAGGGTACAAAATGGCAAGTGCATGGAAAATAACAGAAAAGGGCAATCATCACTCTGGACTTATGGTATTTCAGGAGATATACCAATTGTTCTTGTAATGCTTGAGAAAACAGATGAAATAGATATTGTAAATGAAATTTTGAAAGCCCATGAATACTGGAAGTTTAAAAACTTAAGGGTAGATCTGGTTATATTGAACGAAGAAGAAAACAGCTATACAAATCCTTTAAACGGTCTTTTATCTGATGTACTGTCTGGCAGTCATGCACGTGACATGATGAATAAGCCGGGAGGTGTATTTGTTTTAAGGAAAAGCAATATGCCGGAAGGTGATATTATGCTTCTGTGTTCAGCGGCAAGATTAGTTATCAAAGGTAATTCTGGAGAGTTGAAAACACAGATAAAGGAAGCTTTTGATAAAGAAATGCCTGAAATGAAGTTATTTGATTCTTCTCCGGAGAAATACAATAGCCAGTCGGAAAGAGAACCTGAACTCCGTTATTACAATGGATTGGGTGGGTTTTTAAAAGATGGAAAGGAGTATGTAATTCATCTTGAGAATAATAACAACACTCCTCTTCCATGGTCAAATGTTATTTCTAACAGAGAATTCGGGTTTTTGGTTACCGAAGCAGGGTCAGGTTATATCTGGTATGAAAACAGCCGTGAGAATAAATTGACCCCTTGGACCAATGACCCTGTAAGTGATCTTTCGGGAGAAATATTGTACATTGGGGATAATCATACGGGAGAATTATGGACAATTACTCCGCTTCCTATAAGAGGAGAAGAGCCATATACAATAAGGCATGGATTTGGTTATACGGTATTTGAGCATTCGAGTCACGGAATACATCAGGTGATGACACAGTTTGTACCTGTCAAGGATTCGGTAAAAATAAGTGTTGTCAAGCTCACCAATGAGTCAGACAAGACACGGGAATTAAGTCTGACATATTATATAAGACCTGTTCTGGGGGTAAGCGACCAGAGCACAGCTCCTCATATAATTACCAAAAGTAATGAGTCAGGCGCTGTTTTAATTAAGAATAACTTTAATGAGGAATTTCCTGAAAGTGTTGTTATTGTCGATTGCTCTATAGAAGAAAGGTCTG
Source organism: uncultured Oscillospiraceae bacterium (assembly GCA_964409165.1). Classification (GTDB taxonomy): domain Bacteria; phylum Bacillota; class Clostridia; order Acetivibrionales; family Acetivibrionaceae; genus CAYPCH01. The sequence continues at coordinate 9,946 of CAYPCH010000107.1, forward strand.
TAACAGGGGACAGGAAAGAGTTTTTCGGCATGGGAGGTATAGAAAATCCGGAAGGGTTAAAGAGAGTTAAGCTGTCGGATAAGTTAGGCGTCGGATTGGACCCTTGTGTTGCAATGAATGTAAATGTAGTTCTAAGACCTGGTGAAGAGACGGAATTGGTATTCCTTACCGGGGCAGGAAAAGATGAAAAGGCTGTTGAAGAGATGGCATTAAGGTACAGAAAACCTGTAGAAGCTGTCAAAGCCTTAAAGGAAGTAAAAGAGTTCTGGAAAGAAAAGCTTTGTGCTCTGCAGTTCTATACCCCTGAGGCTTCAATGGACTTGATGCTAAACGGTTGGCTGGTATATCAGGTTGCATCATGCAGACTCTGGACCAGATCTGCATTCTATCAGTCTGGCGGGGCATTTGGATTTAGAGACCAGTTGCAGGACTGTCTATCGGTTGCCCATATCTGGCCTGAATTGACAAGGAATCAGATATTACTGCATTCCAGGCATCAGTTCCTCGAAGGGGATGTTCAGCACTGGTGGCATGAACCAAAAAATAAAGGTACAAGGACAAGGTTTTCCGACGATCTTTTATGGATGCCCTATGTAACAGCTGCATATATATCAATTACAGGGGATTATGAGATATTGTCGGAAAAAACACCATTCCTTGAGGATGAGCCTTTAAGAGAATTTGAAGATGAAGCTTACAGGATTCCCAGGGTTTCAGAAACTTTCGCAACATTATATGACCATTGTATACGGGCAATTGAAAGGTCTTTGAAGTTCGGAGAACATGGACTGCCGCTTATGGGTTCAGGTGACTGGAATGATGGGATGAATACGGTAGGTAATAAGGGCAAAGGTGAAAGCGTATGGCTCGGATGGTTTCTGTACTCCATTCTTAATGATTTTGCACCCATTTGTGAAAGTATGTCAGAAGGAGAAAGGGCAAAAAGATATCTTGATACTGCGCAAAATATTATAAATTCAATTGAGGAAAATGCATGGGACGGAAGCTGGTACAGAAGAGCTTATTTTGATAATGGACAGCCGTTGGGGTCTTTTCAAAACAGTGAGTGTAAAATTGATTCGTTATCCCAATCTTGGGCAGTTATCTCTGAAGGAGGAAATAAGGACAGAATTGTTGAAGCAATGAACGCACTTGAGAACTATTTGGTGAAAAGGGATGAAGGGCTTATTAAGCTTCTGACACCTCCTTTTGATGAAAGTGACCTTGAACCGGGCTATATTAAGAGCTATGTTCCTGGTGTACGGGAAAACGGAGGTCAGTATACTCATGCGGCTGCTTGGGTTGTTATGGCATATGCAAAAATGGGGGACGGGGATAAGGCTTTTGAGCTCTTTGAGCTTTTAAATCCTGTAAACCATTCAAGAACACATATAGAATACTCCACATATAAGGCTGAGCCTTATGTAATGGCGGCTGATGTATACTCTGTTCATCCTCATACGGGTAGGGGAGGATGGACTTGGTACACCGGGGCAGCTGGCTGGATTTACAGAGTGGGGTTTGAATACATTCTAGGATTTAAAAAGAGGGGAGATAAATTGTTTATTGATCCATGCATACCTAGAAGATGGAGTGGATACGACATTAAATACAGACATGGGAATGCTGTGTATGCAATAGAGGTCAAAAACCCTGACGAAGTGAATAAAGGTGTGAAGGAAATTATACTCGATGGTGTAAAACATGAAACAGGATTTATTTCCCTTGTAAATGACGGATTGGAGCATAGGGTGGAAGTTGTTATGGGAAAATAAGCCCTTTACGGCAAATTTCGATAGACATTTTGGCAGTTCTAATTTATAATAGAATAAGAATTTTTACTATGACATAGAAGAATAAAGGGGAGGTTTATATGAAGTATTTAGAAAATACATTCAAATTTTTTGGAAAGTTTTTTCTTTTGGCAATACCCTTATATATTGTTTATGCTGTTTATCAGATTCTCTTAAACCCTGCAATGTTAGAGTTTAGTGAGGGTATGACCGATATCGTTGAACAATTTGGGAATAATACTGCTATGCCTTATGAAGAATTAATGAATCTCTACACGGCGGTGGCAACACCTTTGATACCAGCTATAATGGTTGCTTTTGCTGCATTTGTTGTTTTAGGTTTGTTGGTTTACCCTGCTACCTATGGAGTTATTAACAAGGCTTTAACAACTGGTCATGCAGATTTAACTGATTTTTTGTCAGAATTTAAAAACAATATTGGCAGATTTATTCTGTTTGCATTGGGTAATGCTCTGATTTATATTATTTTAGTGATAGCATCTGTTTTGATTACGGTTGTATTTGGTTTTATGGGTTCATTCGGTGCAGTTCTTATAGTACTGTTTTATATTGCTCTATTAATTGGAATTCTAGTTCTGCGAGTATTTCTCTTTTACTGGTTCCCGGCAATGGTAATGGATAAGGTTGGTGTTATTGAAGGGCTTAAAAGATCCTTTAGTGTAGCAAAATCGTATTTTTGGCCTACAATTGGTATCAGTCTCTTGATATGGGTTGCTACAATGATCGGAAGTGCCTTTATGGGAGCTTTCACCATGATACCGATATTTGGAGCGTTGATAGCAAGTGTATTGCCGGCTTTGAGTGAGTTTATATACATAGCGTTTTACTTTATAGTTTACAAAGATAAAACAAGTGAAAGTGAAGAAGAATACGACAGCACATCTGGTTCGTCCGGTGAATATTTATCATGATGGTATTTAATTGCAGTATATTTTTATAGAGGTTAAAGGTGAGGAGGGCTTCATAAGCCTTCCTTTTTTAGTAAATATAAAGGTGTATGTCACCGTGTCAAAGATAATATATAAATAATTTTAAAAATATTGACTATAGGTAAGAATAATGGTAAAATCCTATTGTTCAAAAATAGAAGAAATTGTAGCAAATAT
>CAYPCH010000108.1:0-12820 GCA_964409165.1 uncultured Oscillospiraceae bacterium
CAATGCTACGTTAGTGGCAAAGAGCCCATAAATACTGTGGAAAAGTTGAGTTATTAACTACTAATTATTTTTATTAAATGAAGCCGCCGACAAGTAATTTCCCGGGTTTACCGGCTTATTATCTTCTAAGACTTCGAAATGAAGATGCGGTGGCTCTGCAACCTCAAATTTTGCAGTGTTTCCTACTGAGCTTATTACATCTCCCTGTTTTACCTTCTGATTTGGCGTAACCATATCGCTACTTGCCAGATTGGCGTATATTGTCTTTATGCCGCCGGTATGTTCAACGATTATTGTAATACCCAATCTTGGATCATTTTTTATATCCATTACTACACCATCGGCAACAACTTTGACAGGAGAGCCTCTGTCTGCTTTAATGTCTATACCGCTATGCGTTCTCCACTCATCAAGTGTTTTTGAGTAAACAAGTTTATCATTTGCAAAATCATATGTTATTTCCCCGAATACCGGCTTTATAAAGCTCGGGGGATTTGCCGCACTTGATGCTTTAGCTTTATCGTCGGAACTTTTACCATTGCTTGTATTGTCCTTTTTAGGCTCAGTCTTTTTTTCTTCCTTATCTGCTTCTGTTTTTTTCTGTCCGCTTTGTTCATCCGTCTTCTTTGGCTCCTCAGATGGTTCTGGACTTTGAACAGCTGGTGAAGGATCAGTCTTGTCCGTTTTTGTTTTGGCTGCTGCTCTTGCTGCTCTTGCTGCACTTTCTATATCCGGCTCTTCAAGCTGACCCAGCGATAAATTCAAGCTCATATTTTCAGATTCCGTCGAAATATTACTTGCCATTTCCGGTGAAATAATATCCCCATCACTGAAATTACGGGACGTAATGTTGTGTGTAGTAATAAGAGCTGCTGTTATACCTATTACAGTTATGCAAAGAACTAAAACAATGTAAAATCCCTTTTTATCAAAAAAATCCAAAACCTTTTTTTGCGATACTTTCTTATCTGGAAATAACTTTTTAAAATTCACTTATCCCACCTCCATATATTATTGTTTCCGCATATGGGAACAATATACATAAAGGCAAAAAAATTATTTTAATATATAATCATTTTTGTGATTGTTCTATCGCTGACAATGATACTCCCTTATAATAGTACTTAATAATTTCTTCATAGCTTCCCCCGTTCTTTGCCAAATTGTTTGCTCCCCATTGACTCATTCCTACTCCATGCCCATAACCTAATGTCGTTACCACAAGTTCACCGTTTTTGCCTTCCTCCATACTGAAGTTGGCAGACCTTAAGCTCAGAAGTTTCCTAAAATCCGTGCCCTTCATGGTCACATTACCTATTTCTAGAGTATTTACCCTTCCTCCCACCGTATAGTCCAATACTTTTATGTCCTCAAAAAGCTTTTCTTTATTGATCTTTATGCCCGTATATTCCTTTTCCAATATACTTACAACTTCCTCATTACTGAAAGCAGTTACAACCTTGTATCCCGGGCATACTTCCTCACCTTCACTTTTTACACTTTTAAGGTAGGGAACCTCAACACCATTCCATACATCTTCAGAATTCTCTGTTTTTCCACCGCTGTTTGCATGGAACACGGGGTTTACTACCTTCCCTTCATGCATAATAATAATACCCTCTGTCTCTTTTACAGCCCTTTCTATTTTACCCCAGTACTCCTGCTTTTTAAAAAACCCCCATTTGTTTTGTATTTCCTCCCTATCAATCCATGCCTGGCAGTGTGCAGAGTCTGTGCATATATCGGCACCATTATGAGTATCATTTTGGGGAGCATAAGTTTTATTCATTCTCCCATATACATATGTTCTCGCAGCTACTGCCTGAGCTTTCAGTGCTTCAATTTCAAATTCAGCAGGCATTTCTGCTGCCACCACACCCTCTAAATACTGTTCAAGAAACATTTCTCTTACTTCATTTTCAGACTTTATGTAAACGTTGACTTTCAAACTCACTTTTTCAGCAGGCACAATATCCTCAATCACCCGATTACAGCTTTTCACAATCATCAAGGGCAACAGTATAATTATTATTGTCATCAAAACAAGATACCCTATAATCTTTTTCATTGTTTATCCCTTTTCCAATCCAAATTGTGTTTTTTACCCACAGATAATAAATATGTTTGTACATCCCCTGTTATTCCTAAGAGTAGTTGATGACAAATTTTTAACCTTTTCTTAATTAAATACTTAACTTTCCCACTTATAGTATTTTGAGGCTCTGGTTGCTCACAAGTTAAGGTCAAAAAGTTTACTTTTTGACCGCGGTGAGCAATGCCACGTTAGTGGCAAAGAGCCCATAAATACTGTGGGAAAGTTGAGTTAAATATCAGAAAAATTAATTCTTTCGACGTAAAATCATTGATTCATTTTCGTAATTAAAATAAAGTTGTTGTATAATATAGTCTTGGAGGGATTTTATGAATTCAAAGCCGAAACACCTTAATTTAAGATTCCCGGAAGGTAAAGAAAAGGCTTTTACTTTAAGTTATGACGACGGAGTAGAGCAGGATAAAAAGCTCATAGAAATCATGAACAAGCATGGGTTAAAAGGGACATTCAATCTGAACAGCGGCCTGTATGCAAAGGAGGGCACAGTATACCCCAAAGGGCAAATTCATCGCAGAATGACCGAAAGGGAAGTAAAAGATACTTTCGCCGACTCAGGTCAGGAGGTTGCTGTGCACTCACTGACACATCCGTTTCTTGAACAACTGCCTGTTTATATGATTGCACATGAAATAGTCAAAGACAGGGAAAACCTTGAAGCAATGTTCGGAACCATTATACGCGGGATGGCATATCCTTATGGAACATTCAGTGACCGAGTTGTTGAAGTCCTTGGAAACTGTGGTATAGTATACGCCCGAACGGTAATTTCAACAAATGATTTCAGAATTCCTGATGATTGGCTGCGCCTTACCGCAACCTGCCACCATAATTCCCCTGAGCTTCAAAATCTGGCAAAAAGGTTTGTCGAGGATAAAGTAACCCGGGCTCCCTATTTGTTTTATCTGTGGGGTCACAGCTATGAATTTGAAGCAGACTGTAACTGGAGTGTTATTGAGAACTTTGCAGATTATGTTGGTAACAGAAATGATATATGGTATGCGACAAATATGGAAATCTATGAATATATTGAAGCTTATAACCGTCTCATATTCAGTGTGGACGGCAAATTTGCACAAAACCCGTCAAATATGAATATCTGGTTTGAATACTCAGACAAAATTATTGAAATCGGAGCTGGAGCAAAAATTGAAATTTAAGGGCTGTTACCAATTTTGTTAGCAACAGCCCTGATTTTTAGGCCCATTTCCCGAAAGGAAATCCGGCAAAAAGCTTCGGGACTTGATATCCCGAAGCTTTTTATTTTTTTGAATCCACTATGCTTAATGTAACATCTTTTATCTATAGTTCTTTCTTGTTAAAAGCTCTTGCCTCCTTTATTAGGAATGGCAATGTATTATTTTTTTAAGCCATTGGACAATATAGTAAACAATTCTGCTCTTGTTACATTTTTACCAGGTCTGAATGTATTGTCCGGGTAACCTTCAACAAGTCCTACTTCTGTAGCCTTGGCAATAAATTTATATGACCACTGCTGAACATCTTTAACATCTGAGAATTTGAGCTCATTGTCAGATTCACCAAGTTTAAATGCCTGTATGATCATTGTTACCGCTTCTTCTCTGGTACATTCCCTATCAGCTCTGAAGGTATTATCCTCATAACCCTTCAGTATACCGTTTTCTTTAGCTAGAGCTATATAACCTGCTGCCCATGAAGGAATACTGCTTGCATCAGCAAAATCTACCTTTGCATTATCTGAAGGCTCAAGTCCCAAAGCTCTTACTATTACAACTGCAAGCTCTGCTCTGGAAATGTTCTTATCCGGTCTGATTGTACCGTCCTCATATCCTGCTACAATTCCTTTGGATATCATATCTTTTATAAATTCTTCTGCCCAATGACCTGCAATATCACTTGCAGCAGGTACAGGTGTACTTGGTTTTTCTGTAGTATCAGGTGTAGGTGTCTCAGGTGTTGTTTCAGGTGCAGGTGTTGAAGACGAACCGCCCCCGCCTCCGCCTGAAGAACCGCTGCCTGGCTTCTTTGTTGGTGTAGGAGTTGGAGCAGGTGTTGCTGCCTTCTCATTGGTTAAGAGTATATTTCCAAGTCCAGACACATCCCTCCAGGAATTTCCTGTCGGATCACACCAGATACTTGTACTGTCACGTGTTCCGTCACCGTCTTCATCATTGTTAACCTGTAGGTCAAAACCTAACACAGCTCCTTCTTTTGCTTCCACTGCTGTAAACGGAATTGCCGCTTCCACAATATATCCCTTGTCTGTCTTTGATGTTGCAGAAACAAATCCTGCAAGCTCTTTCGGATTATATGAAATTTCGTTGTCAAAATTGATTCTGATTTGATAATCATCATCTTCATAGTATGTTGTTTTTGCATTGTTCTGGTCTATAAATATTTCTACAGAATCCTGTTCATGAGCATTTGAACTTACCTTTGTAAGTAAACTGTCAGTTACATCCGCCATAACATACAGATAATTCTCATCCCAGAGGGTTTTGAATTCCGCAGTAGCACCTGATGTTCCGTTTACCCATACACCGGTCTCACTTGCATATACGCTGCTCCAGACACTATCAGCCGCTCCGTCAACTACCGGTGTACCATATTTTACGCTGATAAATTTTGACTCTTTGTCGAAATAGACAAATCCATATCCTGAAGTATCAGTGCCCAATTGATTTTTGTAATCATTCCAAACAACTGTTGATGTCAATTTGCCTTCTTCATTATAGTCGTTTACTCTAAAATCAATTCCTATCGTACTTCCCAATGTCAGATTCAAGCCATCAATCGGCAGAGCAACCTGTACAATATATCCGCTGTCATCCCTTGCAGTATAGGAAACAATACCCTCTATTGCAGTATTGTCTGATTTCACGGTATAATGCTTGTTATCCTCATTTGTATCAGGGTTTACATCAAGGAATATTTCAATACTGTCATTTTCTGATTTTGTAATGTCATCCACCTGTGCAAGTATGTAAAGATTGTCATTATCCCATATTGTTTTAATACTTGCTGTGGCACCTTCAGAACCATAAACGAACTCACTTACAGTTTCAGGTTTAAACAAACTCCACAGTTTGTCGATTTCAGCGCCTATAACCGGAGTCCCTTTATAAGCATTCATCTGCTGTTTGTACACGGGCAGACTTTCCGGATTTACCAATGCAGTATAAGCCGGCTTTGCCTGAAGCCTTTTGTTAAATAGAAGCGGAGCATCTGTTCTTCCTTCAACAGGGTGATTATGCAACCATGTCATTGCGTCATCTGTTCCCCATAAAGTAACAGTGTCCATAATTCCTTTTTCTGCTTGTTCCTTAAAAATGTCAAATAAATCTTTATATCTTTTTGCCTGTAGTTGCAAAACATCCTGTGTTGTAGCTTTTGTAGGTTCATCATTGGATCTGTAAATAGAGATATCCAACTCAGTTACCTGAACCTTTACGCCCAAATCAGCAAATTTCTCAATAGACCTTCTGATTTGACCCATGGAAGGTGAATAATTATTTATATGCATCTGAAAACCTACAACAAGTCTTTCTTTAGGAATTCCTGAATCAAGAATACGTTTTACTGTATTATACATGGCATCAAGCTTTCTGCCATTTGATTCGAGACTATAATCATTTATACATAATTTTACATTATCGTCACCAATTTTGTTTGCTGTTTCATAGGCATATTTGAAAGCAGCCAATATATAATCGTCATCAATTCCATCATTGTCCACATCGCCTACTATGGTTCTCCATTTTGAGTCCCTAAGTCCTTCACCATCTGAGAACACTTCATTAACCACATCATATGTGTCAATTTTACCATTATAACGCGTCATAAAAGTTTCTATATGGGTTTTAAGTCTCTCAAGAAGTTTCTCGCTTGTAGCCGGTTTTGTTGAGTCCTCAGGATCTGTAAAGAACCAATCAGAAACCTGATTGTGCCACAATAATGTATGTGCTCTTACAAGCATATTATTCTTTTTCGCAAAGTCAACAATTTTATCTGAATCCTCAAATGTAAAGTTTCCTTCGGTAGGCTGAATGGCATCCATCTTCATGCAGTTTTCAGCTGTTACACTTGCATAATGCTTGCTGATATATGCACTGTATATTGGTGATTCAGTCATTGCAGGAGTTATAGCGGCTCCTACCGGGAAATATTGATCCCAAACGCTGCGAAGTGCAGTAAGATTCGGGTCATAATCAAGAGCATCCCCACCGGTTACTTTTACATCGTCAAGATAAAAATCGATAAGCACACCCTCAGCGGTTTCAAAATATAATGCTATCTCTGTAAGCTCAGGGTCATATTCAACGGTATGCTCCGCTTCAATTAGCGACCACTTTCCTTTTGATGCCGTAACCGAACCTATGTTAATATATTGAGTGTCTTCACCTTCGCTTTTCTTCTCAATACTCATTTTGAATTCCTGTGTATCAGAACCGTCATTATACATAACATAACCGGAAATCTGGTATGCTTTGTTATAATTCACTACTCCCATCAATGTATGCTTAGGACCGTTCCAGTTTTGAGTCCTGCCTGTTACAGAAATGCTATAGCTTCCGCTATTGTACACATCCTGAGTAACAGATATCTTTTCCTCTCCTCTGTTAGTCCATCCGCTGACATCTCCGTTTTCGAAATCTGTAAACAGACTGTCGCTGCCGTTAAGCGAAACGATAGATTCCTCTTCCTGGAAGCTTACATCATCAACATAGAAATCTATGCATGTTCCTTCTCCTTCAGAGGTTTCCACATAGAGGTCCATGCCTTTTTCAAAAACCGCCTCCTCAGGAATAGTATAGGTTCCTTCAAGCTTAGTCCACTCGCCTTTTATTGCATTTACTTTAACAATATTGTCCCAGTGATTGCTCTCCTGACCTTCAACCTCTGTACCGTCATTCCACTGTACACTTAGTTTGAATTCCATAGTATCGGGAACAATTTCACCGTTAAACATAACCCAAGCAGATGCATTGTAGGATTTGCCTGCTACAGGATTACCTTTTTCAGTATCTACAATATTCTGTGCAGGACCATGCCATCCATCTTTCCTGCCTGTAACTTTCAGACTTGTTTCTCCGCTGTGTTTCACATCATAAACAGCTTGTAATACAGTTGTTTCTACCCTTGGCTTCCATCCTTCGGTTCCATTTTCAAAACTACCGTTAATGATAATATCTTTACCCGGTGTTGCCGGAGTATCGCCTACAACCCTGTCATACATTTTATTTGCATTTATATCAGGCTCAACACCCTTTAATCTGAATAATTCACTCAGTGTTACAAATTTATAACCTTGTTCCAGCAGTGTTGGAATTATTATATCTAGAGCTTCAGGTGTAGGATGAGGTTTAGGCTGAACATCATGCATCAATACTATTGAACCGTCCTTGACTCCATCAAGTACGAATTTTGCCCTTTCTTCAGCAGTAGCATTTCTTTTTATTACCTCTTTTTCTTTGTCTTCATAAGCATTCTGCCAGTCAAATGCTATAACACCACTTACAAAAGGCATATCTATAGCCTCAAACATTGTAGCGCTTGTTGCAAGATTGGGCGGACGAAAAAACTTTGGAGTTGTTCCTGAGTATTGCTCTATAGCAGCCGTTGTGTCATTGACAGATTTCTTAATTTCTTCAGCAGCCATTTTGTCCATGCTACTATATCCCCATGAATGGTTTCCTATTTCATGACCTGATTCAACTACTCTTTGTACAATTTCTTTTGTTGTTTCGTTTATTTTGCTTCCAATCATCATAAATGTCGCCGGAACCTTATAATGGTCAAGCTTATCAAGTACCAATGCGGTAAGCTCATTGTCCGGTCCGTCGTCAAATGTAAGTGCCACAAGTTTTTCAGAACTTGCAGACGGATTTGCAGGTATAAGACTTACATCATCAGCATAAAAATCAATTTTTTTAGTGCCTTCATCAGTGGCCTCAGCATCTTCACCTGTAGTTTCAATGTAAATTTGAAAATCTTTAGAAAGGTCTGTATCTGAGGGAACTTCATAATCGCCTTCAAGTAGAGTCCATTTTCCTTTCATCACCTTAGCTTCTGCGATAGTGTCATATGCATCCTTGCCTTCGGAGGTAATCCTTTTAATGGAAAGCTTGAAATCAACTGTATCAGGTGCAGCTTCACCATTAAACATAACCCATGCAGACCCATGATAATCGGCGCCTGCTATAACATCATCCTTTGGGTTTCCTTTAAGATTCTGTGCTACGCCCTGCCATGAATTACTTCTTCCTTCAATCTTAATACTTGAATCTCCGCTGTGTTTTACTTCAGTTACGGAAGTCAGTGTTCCACCACCGTTATTGTGCCACCAGTTTATACCGTCTTCCATGTCCCCGTTGCTTACAAGGTTGGCTTCCTGTGTTTCGGATGCCAATACAGTAAAGTTCATCGTCGCCATCATGCTTAAAAGCATAATGATTGACAGGATGATACTTATACTTTTTTTGACGCTTCTTTTGGATATCATCATAACTCCCCCCAAATTTAATTTTATTTTACCGCGTTAACTCTAATTTGCATGTTATTTATTGAAATCAGTATGTCTTTGACAGGTATCTTTTTGTACTCCACTGGTTTTTCAATTCATAACAAGCAAATTTCGTTAATTAGCAGTAATAACTTGTTCTTTCAGTAGAATTAAGAAAAGATTGATCCTACTACGCTCCTTTCAATAAAGTATATACTATCTATTTTACAATATTTTTCACATAGATTGTATATGAATTTTGCCTAAATTTATAGTTTTTTTATTATATATCCGATAAAAAGACAAGGGGGTGGTTCTTTTGTTATAATCTTCAGATGGATTAGAGTCTCCACCCAAAGCCCCAATGCTTGATTTTAGCTGAGCAAGCTCACTAAAAAAATAGGAATCATATTTTTTGATGAAGTATATGGAAACCTGTGATGTTATTTGATATACTGAATTAAACGTAAATTAGATTGTTCAATCGTAGCAATAGTTGTAATCAAAGTAGTATAAAAAGGACATATATTTTGACCATATCTTGTCTTATTTAAAATACAAAAGAATAGGAGAGGAAAAATATGCAGATTGTTTTAATTGCAATAGCTATTATACTTTTAGTAATTGCAGGCTGGTTTGGAATTACTGTTTTATTGGTACTTAATTCATTTAAAATGAATGCAAAACCAAAGATTGAACAAATTGATTTATCTGCAATGTCTGGTGCTAATGAGAATTTTTATTTGGAATACAATAAAATCTTAACATCAGAAGGTTTCGAATTTTCAGGAGATTATTCTGTAACTACCGCAGGAGATAAAGAAGCTAAAATGAGAGTTTTTAAAAACCTTAGGGAAGGTATAGAAGTAAGTTTATATCAGATTCAGGTTAAAGATGTACGAAAAATGATGATTTCCTTTGAAACATACTTTGAAGATGGTTTTAAAATAATAACAAGTACAAATAGAGAACCACCCATATTAAAATTTAAAGATACAGCGGTGTATGGATTGCCAGATAAGGATGTGAAAGAACTAATCATATTTCACAGGCAAAGGATTAATGAACAAAGCGAAGCAAGAAAAGTGTCACTGGAAAAAATTAACGACTCCGTATTTGAAAGTATTACAGATTCTTACAGTAAGGAATTAAGGGAACAACTTGAATATGGCATATTTAAATACGATAATGCTACTGATACATATAAATTTACTCTTTATGGAGCTATAAGAGGAACTTTTCAAATGGCTATGTTTTCATTTACAAAAGGAAGCAATAAAAGTATGTTTGACACACAATACAGAGTTAAAAACAAGAAAAAAGAACGGCTTAAAGGTATTAATACATCTGGGTTTGTATTTATGTTATTGGGATTGCTTGCTTTTACAAAAAAGGCTGAAAATTCTGCCGTTTTATACTTCAGAATTTTCTCTATTTTGTTTGGGGCTCTGATAGTTATTATTACAGGCTATTTACTTCGAAATAAGGAATTTAAGGATGGTTGGAAGTAAAAAATAGATTAATCACATTAGAACTTTTATATTTTTCAATTTTGTTAGTTCTCTTTCTAAATTAGGCTTGCGCATTGTGGCTACAACATTCCATCCTTTTGCTTGAAACAGTTTAGCTGTTTCCTTACCAATTCCTGTTGATGCTCCTGTAATAAACACTGTCTTCATATCAAAACCCCTAGTTAATTTTTTATTTACGATAATATAAGCATACAAATTTGTAGTACCTGCAAACTGATATATATTAATATTTGTTCCATTTCTCTAAACTTTTCTAGGCTTATGTAAAAAGAATATTCATAGTAGAAATAACCCTATTGCAAGAATCAAACTTAATAATGCCTGTATTATTTCTTTAGAGAATAACGATACGATGCTTCCTAAAAGGAGTAAAATAATGGCAGGCAAAAGCAGACATAATATGGGCGAACATTGTGTCTGCTTGATGATATCAGGGTAGACACTTTCTAAATAGTAAAGATTTGTTATCCAAGAATATGGTTTCTTATTGTATGAAGGGCAAAAATAGAGTAAGCTTATTAATGTAAATTACTATTTGACATGGATGGACTAAAAAAATACAAAAAGGAAGGGCAAGTAATTGGGGCATCGAGTGAAAGAATTTTTATTGAAATATTATCATATAGTGTTGCTGATTTTTTACCTGATAGCTCAACTAATACTCCATAAATATATATATTTATATGGTGATGATTACTTTTATGGGACATTTGTTAGAGGACAATTCTGGGATAAGCATATAGAGCATTATATGTATGTTAATGGAAGAGCTTTTGTTCATATTCTGGTATCATTAGTTGCGGCATTTGATGTATATGTTTTTAGAACGGTAAACCCTTTAATTATAATTGGGTTGATTGTGTTTGTTACTAAATTTTCAGCTGTGGATAAAAAAGCTTTTAAGATATCCGTCGTAGCATGTGTGCTTCTCTTTTCTTTATTGAGTATTAATATAACAAGACAAAGTGTGTATTGGATGGACGGTTCTTTCAATTATTTACTTCCTATATTTCTTTCAATTGCGTCATTGTATTTTGTTCAAAAAAGCGTTTCTTTAAAGAAATTCAGCTTTATAACTCTTGTGCTGATTCTACTTGCGTCGATAACAGTGGAACAATCATCTATGATTACATTTGGTGGTTTGCTTATGATAATTCTTTACGATAAATTTATTTTAAAAAACAAACTTGCAAAATATTACTTTTTATATCTTTTTTTATCGTTAGCAGGTGTCTGTTCAGTTATATTTGCTCCCGGAGTTTTTGCAAGAGCGGGAGCGGAAGATAAAGTCAACATTACTTATAACATTAAAAATTTGACCTTTTCAATTTTTTTGACTAAAGATTTACTGGTATACCACATGATTATATCTTTAGCGGTGATATTTCTGTTGATAAAAATAAGAGATAAAAGTCTGTTTAAATGGTCACTATTAATAGGTAATATTTGTTTTGTATGTGCCGGTATAATAATCGGATATAAAAATAGCATGACTTTTTTTGCATTTGATAACCGTATTAAGCTATGTGCTTATCTGGGCTTGGTTGCTATGTATTGTGCAGGACTTTTGTACTACGCAATATATAAGATTTATGCAGAAAAAAACGGGAGGAATTTGCAAGCAGTCATATTAGCGGTAGGTGCGCAGTTAATGATTGTTGTCGCTCCGGTATATGGTTATCGGACTTTGCTTTGTTCTGTAGTTTTGCTTTTTATTCCTGCAATTTCAGGTATTGCTGAGAATTACAATAAAAAATACTTTAAAGGCATTTTACTGGTTGTCCTTAGTTCATATTTTTCAATGCCGCTCATTTTCTTTGTAGCACTTATAATAATTTTCATTGATATATTCAAGGATAGAAAGCTTAGGGTGTTAAACAAAGCCCTTGCTTCATGTATGATACTTTTAGCTATAGCCCTGCCTATGTACAGTAACATTAATGGATACAGAACGAATTCAAAATACAACGAATATAACATCAATGCTATCAGAGAGTTCAAAAAACAGGGAAGCGTAGCGACTACCATATCTCAAAAGAAAATGGAACTATATGATTATGGGTGGTCATATCCATATATAAGTGATTATCATATGCTGGTTTACAAGATGTATTACAATATAGGTGAGGATGTTATGTTAGAGTTCGAATAAGAATTTTCGGGACATCAAGTCCCCTAGCTTTTTGCCGAATTTTCTTTTAGGAAATAGCCCTAATAAGAGGCAGGGAAGGAATATATAATATTCTACTATATCAAATTTTGTTTTACAATCATAAAATCTTTTGAGTTTCCCCAAAATCAAAACCAAAAAGCTGAGGGATCTTTAAGCTTAAAGGCTTTGAAAATATCAAGTTGCTGTGATGGAGGTGTCTTTTCGAGGAATGATCGGATACCTTCCTTAGTTTTCTTTAAGATATTGAAAATACCATCGCCAAGTGCATAGAAGACCAAACTGCTGCTTCTTAAAGCGGTAATATTCCTCAATTCTCCAGCGCATGAGATAAACTTTGGTAATAACAACAGGAAGTCTTTTGTCAGAAGATTTAATATTGCTGATAAGCATCATAGGTGTTTCACCAAATCCATGCACGACAATCATATTTAATTCCCTGTTAGGAAAGGCAGGTAAAGATATAGGGATGAAAGCTATTTTGCAATCTATAGTTTTGCCCTCTCTACCTTTGAATTTCAAGG
>CAYPCH010000109.1:0-12818 GCA_964409165.1 uncultured Oscillospiraceae bacterium
ATTCTGTTTGTTTTGTAAGTACTTCTATGATAAAATATTCACGGATTCAGGTTATATCTTTGCCCTCAAAGTTGTGTTTAACTGTTTCCCAATGCTCCATTGCTTTATCTGACAGTTCTTCAAGAGTCATATCTTTAAACAGATCTTCCTTAACATGCAGCGTATCCACTGTACACAAGCAGTTGAATAAATTGCTTTGCACAGCTCCTTATTGTCATATCAAATTTAGCAATTAATATATGCCAACTAATTGAAAGATTCTATAGTGCCAAGTATTTTTCCTCTAATTAAGGTAAAATCTGTAGGGTCAACTGTGCCGTTTTGGTTAACCTTGATAGCTTCGACTGTAGGCATGTTTATGGCCTCCTTCCAATGTATGAATTTATATGGTTATAGCAGGATTCGTACTATAATCGGGCATAAGAAAAGACCTTGATTGCGTAATGACATGGTAAAGTGTTTGCAAGTATTGTGTTGATAAATTAAGCAAAATATCATATAATATATTTATAGAAAGGGGTGTTAAAATGGCAAAAACTACTAATTTGAACATTCGTGTGGATGAGGATTTGAAACGCAAGGCTGAGGCTGTGTTTTCAGAGCTTGGGCTTAATATGTCCACTGCTATGAATATATTCCTTCGTTATTCTGTCAGATATGGAGGTATTCCATTTGACCTTCGTATAGAAAAGCCTAATGCTGAAACATTATCGGCAATCGAGGATATCAATAGCAACCGCAATATGAGCAAAACCTTCAACAGTGTAAGTGAACTGATGGAGGACTTGAATGCTTAAGATCCGTTATACAAACAGGTTTAAGAAGGATTATAAACTTATCGTTAAGCGTGGATATGATACAAAGCTACTGGAGGAAGTGATTGGCATTCTTTGTAATGAGCAAAATTTACCTCAGAAGTATTTAGATCATGCTTTAATTGGTGATTATACAGGACATAGGGAATGCCATATCACTCCGGACTGGTTGTTAATTTACAAGATAGAACTGGATATTCTAACTTTGTCATTGACCCGAACAGGTACGCACAGTGATTTGTTCTGATCTCTTAACACCTATCGTCAGTTAACCGCAAACAGTGTAAACGATAACAAATCTCTTGAAAAATTGTCTTCAGGGTTAAGAATCAACAGAGCGGGTGATGATGTAGCAGGTTTTGCAATCAGTGTAATAAATGATGCAATAGAAGCTGTATCTGCACAGAGATCACAACTTGTTGCTTTCCAGAACAGGTTGGATCACACAATCAATAACCTGGGTACATCAGCTGAAAACTTGACTGCATCCGAGTCACGTATCCGTGATGTAGACATGGCGAAGGAAATGATGGAGTTCACAAAGAACAACATCCTTACCCAGGTAGCTCAGGCTATGCTCGCTCAAGCCAACCAACAACCATAGGGAGTATTGCAACTCCTCGGATAATAAACTCAAACTAAAATGCAAACTCAAACTATCAAAGGGACAGAGGATTCATTCCTCCGTCCCTTTCACTTTTCATACAATACAAATAATCTAATTAATCTAATTAATAAGGAGCTGTACAAAGCAATTAAATAAATTGCTTTGCACAGCTCCTTATTGTCATATCAGATTTAGCAATTAAGATATGCCAACTAATTGAAAGATTCTATAGTGCCAAGTATTTTCCTTCTAATTAAAGCATAATCTGTGGAGTCAACTGTGCCGTTTTGGTTAACATCAGCATTTTTAAGGGCATCGCCTGTAAGCAGGGTTATGCCAAGTATATGCCTTTTTAAGATTGAATAATCTGTTGAGTTAACTGATCCATCGCCATTCAGGTCACCCAAGGTTCCAACCGGTTGTTCTGTTGTGCCTCCTCCTTCAAATGTAAACCAATCAACGTTTACAGAGTTTGAAAATATAAGATACAAGTCATTTACTCCTGTAACACCACTAATATCACAGGTTTGTTCTTGATATGTATCCCAACCGCCTGTAGTTGCTACAGGTAATGTACCTATAAGGGTACCAGACGGGCTATTTAATCTTAATTCAATATCGGCAGTAAGTTGGTCTGCAACACGTGCCTTAAATGAAGTTGCTCCGCCTCCGAAGTCAATACTTTTATATACTACATAATCACCATTGCTAATATATCCTATAGCTTTTCCGTTATCACTATCTACTTCTTGAAGATTTGAAGCATTAATATCGTTATACTCCTCAGCTTCTATTTTTGTAAAAGCTGATCTCTTAACAGGTGTCGGAGTAGGTTGAGGTGGAGTTGTAGGTCCACTGGTTTGTGTATCTTTAAACAAATCCGGCAAAATGTTATAAATGTACTGATTAACCCAACCCCACCAATGTGTAGCACCATTAGCTACCATAAAATAGAAGTTTCCTTCTACTGGATCGTTTGAATATACGAAAGTATCTGTTAATTTTTTCAATTCATCTATCTGAGGTTTCATATTGGGATATGCAATATCGTCACTGCCTGTAGCACAGAACAACTTATAGTCATGTGGTGCTGTATAACCATATTTCTTTGGAATGCTTGCCAGATACTCTGCTGTTCTTGCGGCTCCGGAAGTTCCAGCACCCCCAGTTACTGCCCAACAGTCACCGCTATACGGCATATAATATTTGATATATTCAAGGCAATTAATATATGTGTACCAGGTACATACCGAACCCATTGAGAATCCGCCAAATGCCCTGTGATCTCTGGAAGCTTTCATATCCTCAGTGCTTTTTGATTTTAAATAGGTATTATATTTGGTTTCGACCAAAGGAATAATTGTTTTGCTCAATTCCTCATGGAACGTTGCCACATCATTATTACCTTTGTAAAATGAAGGTGTAACAAATATAGCCGGTTCAATATCTCCCTTTGCAATCATATTGTCAATTATCACCTTCAATTCCTTGTTTTGACCGGGTCCACCGAATAATAATGTCTCATCTTCGCCGCCACCATGCATCAGATATACAACGTTATACTTTTTAGAAGTATCCGACTGGTTATATCCGTTAGGAAGATAGACGTAGAAATTTTTAGTAGCGTTACCCCAAGAGTAACTTAACTTTTCAATAGTACCTTGTTTTGAACTTATGCTTTTGTACTCATTAGGAAGAGGTTTAAAATTTTTCTCACCTGCTGAAGACACAGATAACCTAACAGTAGCAAAAACACTGAAGACCATGATGCATGAAAGAATAAAACACAACCTATTTTTAAAACCTTTTCTCCAAAACATTACAAATCCTCCCTTTTAAATAAACTAAATTATTAATACCAAACCCTTATTAGCAAGGTTCGGTAGAAAATATATTTTTCACTATATTATATTATATAAGTCTCTTAGATTATAAAAAGTAAGTACAACGTAAAGTGTTTGTATTATGCAAAAATTTTGAGTAGTATATATAATCAGTATACAGCATTTTGTACAAAAATAAAATACTGAGTCAGGGGACGGTTCTCTGACTCAGTCTGGCTTAGTCCAAAATGTCTAAACTATTCCCATTATTAGAAATTGAAACATCAACAGACATATCTGATTTATCAGTTACTATTTTCCAATGAAGTAACAGCAAATTTATTGCGTGCCGGGTCACTGTTTGATATTGCTCGTTGATTCATGTTCATTTCCATTTCCATTTTGAGTCCTCCTTTTGTTTTGCAAAAAATTAGTTTTTTCAAAGTGTTGTTACTCAACTCTATATTCTAAAGTATTTGGATCAAATATGTACCTTGCCCTAACCACTGTATCTTCAACTCTTGAGACAATAATTATTATCTCATAATCATCCATCGAACTGTACCTGATAATATATTCTCCATTGTCAATTTTATTGCTATTTACACTAATTTTATCTCTAACAATCTCCATACATCTAGCAATTCTAATGTATTCGTCCAATCTTATAAATCCCATGTATTCCGTTTTATCATCATACACAAAATCTACTGAAATTGAGTATCTATTATATCCAAGTTCTATCTTTATACTTTTTATTTCATCATCTAAATCATTAATTATAGCTGTTCCCTTTTCATCAAAGGCTACTTTAAAAGTACCTTCAAATGCTTTAGTGATCTTAGACATCATCCCAATATATACTTCCGGTTCATTTTGTTCATTTAACCTAATTACTATATCGCACATCTTATCGTCATCAGTAGATTCTATAGGAATTCCTTCTCCATCTTCTATAATCTCGGTGTGGTTTTCGCTTATCCACTCACCTAAATAATAACCTATATGTTCAAACTGATTTACTTGTGTACTATGAGAATAAGTTTCAGGTGTCGGAGTATCCTTAACATCATTATCGTGTTTTATTTTACAGCCTGAGATTAAAACTATTATGCTTACTGAAAAAAGTAACGCTTTAAATATTTTTGACATATAGACTCTCCCTAAATTATAAAATAGTAATTTTGTTTAATTATACAACGGAAAAAATAATTACATAAGTGCCATTCGTCACCTTTTTATTTTGCAAAATGACTTTAGCCGCTTTTTCAGTCCGTTTGCTCAACCTAAAGGTCAAAGGGTTTCTTATTTAGCTCAAAAAAGGCTTGAACAAGGATAAGGTAAACAAAAATCCAAAAACCTAGACAGAAGAACCATCTTCTTATCTTTTTTAAAATTAACAGATTATTCATAAATACTTCAAATAATTAATTTAAAATAAATAGATGTACCAATATTGACTGGAGGTCGAAAGATTTGGAGAATGAGATTATTGAAAGGACAGATTTTACTGAGCAAGTAAAGATAATTTTGTCTTTTAAAAAGGAAATAAACAAGGTTATTATCGGACAGGACTATATGGTGGACAGAATATTGGTGGGTCTTTTGACGGGAGGACACATCCTTTTGGAAGGTATTCCGGGACTTGCAAAGTCTTTGACTGCAAGCACTGTCGCAAAAGCTGTAGGTGTTGACTTCAAAAGAATTCAGTTTACACCGGATTTATTGCCGGCAGATATTCTTGGTACCGAGATATACAACCAGAAGACGGGTGATTTTATAATAAAAAAGGGACCGATTTTCACAAATCTTTTGCTGGCGGACGAGATAAACCGTGCACCTGCAAAAGTACAATCCGCGCTACTTGAGGCCATGCAGGAAAAGCAGGTCAGCATAGGAGAAACAACGTATCAGTTGGATAAACCTTTTCTGGTAATTGCAACGCAGAATCCCCTTGAGCAGCAGGGAACCTACCCGCTTCCTGAAGCGCAGCAGGATCGTTTTATGCTGAAACTCAAAATAAAATATCCATTGAGAGAAGAAGAAAAGGAAATTGTTGATCGCTTCTCAAAAGAGCAATCAGGGGAATCGGATGTAAAAGAGGTGCTGTCCCGTGCAAATGTTTACGAACTGAGGAAGCTCATTGAAACTGTATACCTTGATGACAACATAAAAGATTATGTGCTGGATATTATATTCAAAACAAGGGAAGAGTCGGTTTATATTGCCTGCGGTGCTTCACCCCGTGCTTCAATTAACCTCATAAAAGCAGCAAAATGCAGGGCTTTCATGGAAGGACGTAATTTTGTAATGCCGGATGATGTTAAAGCGATGGTTTATGATGTACTGAGGCACAGAATTCTGTTATCATATGAAGCAGAAGCGGAGAATATTACTGCGGAAGACATAATATCTGAAATCCTGGAGAAAGTGGATTTACCATAAGAAAAGAGGTCTAAAAGTGATATCGGGCGAGCTTATAAAAAAGATAAGACATATTGAGATAAAATCAAATAAACTTGTGGAAGAAGTATTTTCCGGTGAATACCGTTCGGGCTTCAGGGGCAAGGGAATTGAGTTTGAGGACATAAGGGAGTATTATCCCGGGGACGATATAAGAAGTATCGACTGGAATGTTACCGCACGGCATAATAAAGCCTTTGTAAAGCAGTTCAGTGAAGAACGGGAACTGAATATATTTCTGCTAATAGACATGTCCCGGTCCAACAGCTTTGGCAGCAAGAAGGATTTGATTGCAGAGGTGGGAGCCACTCTTGCCTTCTCGGCAAGCAGGAACAATGACAGGGTGGGAGTGATTTTTTTCACTGACAAGGTTGAAAAATTCATTCCTTCAAAGAACGGCAGAAAGCATGTATTATCAATAATTGAAAATATTCTAAACTTTGAACCGCAGTCTAAGGGCACAGACCTGGCAAAGGCACTGCAACATTTTAATCGCATCGAAAAGAAGCAATGCGTGGTCTTTCTTATATCCGATTTTTTAGATGATGGGTACACGAAAGACCTCAAGGTTACAGCAAACCGTCATGACCTGGTTTTGGTGCGTGTTATAGACAGGGCTGAAGAAATAATCCCGGCGGGTGCAATTTTCACAATTGAAGACCTGGAATCGGGCGAAACAATTGTACTGGATAATATGAAAAACTCATTCCGACCTGATACTAATATGGTTTTGTCAAAGAGAAACCTGATAAACATTTATACTGATGAGGACTATGTCAGGCCGTTGAAACAATTTTTTAAAAGAAGGGGTCAGAGATGATAAAGGGAAAATCAATACTTTTCCTTATTGTAACAACTATATTTTTTATAATGTTGTCAGGTTTGGCATCAGCAGAAGAGCGAAATATCTACGTTGGCGATTTGATTGAGCTGAGAGTTTCAATTAAGAATACCGACGAGGATGAATTGAGGGATAAGTTTAAGGACTTTGAAATTGTGGATATAAAAGATGACGCTGGAATCTACCTTATCACCCTTAGAAGTTTTGAAACGGGAGAGAAGACAGTGGAATTGGGTGACAAGGAAATTGTGATAGATGTTAAATCAACTCTTGATGACATAAAAAGCGAGGATATTATTGAAGGGGATTTAAGTCCGGAGGATGCCGGGTTTTCTATAGATTGGAAGTATGTATTGATTGGTGTGCTACTTATTTTCCTTGTTACAGGAGGAGTAAGTATATGGAAGTATATAAAAAGCAGGAAAGTATCTTCGCTAAGCCCCTATCAGATGTTTGTCCAGCGGTCGAAAGAAATTTTGCCCGATGATTCGGATGGGTTTGGGAAGCTGACAGTGGCTTTCAAGCAGTACTTGGAAACTATATGCTCTTGTCCATTAAGGGGGAAAACTTCCTGTGAAATTATCGGTGAAATAGGAAACATCCAGAGACTACAGGCATTTGTACCGCCAATTCAATCCTGGCTGGAAGAGAGCGACCGCTTAAAATACACCGGCATCAGCGTTCCGGGAGAGAAAAAGAAGCAATTATTTGACGAGCTTATACGGCTTGCCGGAAATATTGAAGATACAAAAGAGGGAGATTGAAGATGCGTCTGGCAGACTGGTATTATCTATTGTTTATACCCTTGGTGGTTTATATATTTTTAAAAAGAAAAAACAAATCGGCGCTTAAATTTTCCAGTGTTAAACTGCTTACAGCTTCGGGCTTGAAGAAAACTGTGAAGCACAGAATTGGAAAATATGTCATTCTTTCAGGGCTTATTTTGCTGATTTTAGCAATGGCAAGGCCGCAGCTTGCCCAAAGCTTGGGTCCTATTCAGGAAAAAGGGATAGATATTGCAATAGCGCTTGATGTGTCCGGTTCAATGCAGTCTGTTGATTTTGAGCCTAATCGTCTTGAGGTTGCCCGCAAAACAATAGATGATTTTATTGTACAAAGGCCCCAGGACAGGATTTCTTTAATTGTATTTGCCGGAACTGCATATACAAGGATTCCTCTGACACTTGACCATAATATAGTCAGAGAATCCCTTGGTGAAATAAGCTTTGAATCGGTAAACCAGGATGGAACCGCCATTGGTATGGCTATGTCGGTGGGATTAAACAGGCTTAAGAAAAGTGATGCTACATCAAAGATACTGATTCTTGTTACCGATGGCAATAACAATGCCGGGGCAATAAACCCCGAAACGGCAAATGAACTGGCAAAAGAGATGGATGTAAGGGTTTATGCAATAGGAGTAGGCTCTGATAAGACTATAATACCTCAGCAGTATTTTGGACGTACTGTATATCGTGAGGTCGAAGGACAGGAGCTTAATGAAGAGCTTTTGCAAAAGATTGCAGATACCACCGGAGGGAAATATTACCGTGCAAAGGACAAACAGGCTCTGTCACAGGTGTTTTCAGATATAAACAAGCTGGAAAAAAGCAAATTTGACAGGGATAATTTTATGCAGTATACCGAGCTTGCTTTTATTTTTATACAAATTGCCCTTTTTCTGTTGCTTATAGGTATATTCCTTGACAAATATTATTTTTTACAGGTTCCTTAAGGGTTTTGGAAGGAGAGAAAAGTGCTGTTGAATCTGGAATTTGAACATTACATTTTTATTATTAACATTATATTTCCTGTTTTATGTTTGATATTAATGATATTGGCATACCGGAAAAAAGAAGGAATCTTGAGGATGATGAGAATCAACACAGGAATTCGTTTTAAGGCTATCCGTATTATGCTGTTGATAGCAGGATTGGCTTTGATGGTTTTTGCTCTCATGGGGCCTCAAATATTCCAAGGCTTTAGTGAGGTTAAAAGAGAGGGTATGGATATATATGTGCTGATTGACACCTCGAAAAGTATGCTGGTTGAAGACATTAAGCCTGACAGGATAAGCAGATCTAAAAAAGTTATTGAGGGTATAATAGACAACCTTAATGGGGACAGGATTGGTTTTATTCCTTTTTCATCGGATGCTTATGTTCAGATGCCTCTGACGGATGATTACCAGTTGGCAAAGATGTTTCTGAACGTTGTAGATACGGATATGATAGCAGGAGGAGGTACCAATATTGCAGCTGCTATACGGTTGGCAGATAGTTCTTTTGAAAGGATTTCAAGTGCCGACAGGGTTATCTTGGTGTTAAGTGATGGGGAAGAATTCGATTCGAACAGTCTTGAGGTTTTAAACAGTATAAATGATGAACATCTGAAAGTCTATACTGTCGGAATAGGCTCGGAAAAGGGGGGCCTGATTCCTGTTTATGATGCACAAGGGCAGGTGATTGGCTATAAGAAGGATAAAAAGGGTGACTTTGTTACGTCCAGACTGGTTCCAGATACGCTTCAGAAGCTTGCAGAAATGCGTAACGGTTCCTATTATCAGTCATCGGTATCTGGCAAAGAAATTGGTCTTTTGGTAAAGGATATTGCTTCTTTGAATAGGGACACAATAGAAACAAAAAAAATAAGAAGGTTTAAAAAACTGTATCAGTATTTTTTGGGAGCGGGCATACTACTATTTCTTACAGCTTATCTGCTACCGGAAAGGGGGAGGTTGCAATGAAAAATATTTTGCTGATTTTAGGATTATTATCAGGTATTCTTTTAATAATGCTGCTTACGGGATTTATTGATATAAACAACAGTACAAACAAAGCCCTTGCGCAAGGTAATGGTTTTTATGAGTCGGGGGACTATGAGAAGGCGTTGGAGGCATACAAGAAGGGTCTTGAAGTGAAACCCGGCGATACAGAATTAAATTATAATGCCGGTCAGGCATCCTACCGTCTGGGAAATTATCAGGAGGCTGTAGGTTATTATAATAAAGGTTTTGATAATGTGGATAAATATTTGAATTCGGGCAATTCCAGTGTTAGGCTTGGCGATGCTACGGGTGACGAGCAAAAACTTCAGATTTATCAGCAGGCTCTTGGTATGTACAAGCAGGGTATACTTAATTATCCGCAGAATGTGGATTTGAAATTTAATTATGAATATGTAAAGAAAAAGATTGATGAGCTTAATAATAACAGCAACGAAAGTCAACAGGACAATCAAGATAACCAAGATAATGAGAATCAGGACGAGGACGAGGGAGACCAGAATCAGGACAATAGCGGGCAGGAGGACGACGAACAGGATTCACAGGACGAGAGTAATGAGGATAATAAGCAAGACGAGAATTCCCAGCAGGAGCAGGGTGACAACGATGAACAGGACGAAGAACAGGTGCAAGAGCAGAACCAGCAAGAGCAGGGTGAGAACCAGGATCAGAACCAGCAGGAACAGCAGCAAGGTCAGGAGCAAGAGGATGAAGATTCGCAGAATCAGCATTCATCACAGTCAGAACAAAACGAAGGGCAGGATGACAAACAGAATAGTTCTGGTCTGAGCGAAGGAGATTCTTCTCAAGACGGGCTAAGTGCACAGGAGCTAGAACAGATTCAAAGGGTTCTGCAGATGCTGGAAAAGCAGGAAGAAGAGAGTCTTAAAAATAATCAGGGAGTTGTAATAAGAGGCAAGGAGGGGGAACATGACTGGTAGAAGATTTATGGGAAGAGTAGCATTTATGCTGTTCATAGTGGTTATTGCAAGTATGTTATCGGTTGGGAGCGTTTTTGCAAATACGCCCCAATTCCGTCTTGACATAGATAGCTTGAATCTTCAACAGGGTACCAGCACCAGGTTGACTGTTACGGTGGAAAATGCACAGGGAGCTGAAGTCACAAGTATTGAAGGTATAGGCGATTTTGATGTTTTATCAAATAATTATGGTATGACCACACAGATTATCAATGGAACTGTTACCTATCAGGAAAGCCACACTTATACTATAATGCCGAAGAGTGCAGGGCAGTTTACGCTCTGGGTCAATATGAAGTATAAAGGAAAAGCTTACAAGACAAACGAACTTAATGTCAGAGTCGGTGAAAGTAACAATACAGGAGAGAGTGAGAACAGGGAAATATTTTTAAAAACCATACTTTCAAGCGACGAAGTATATTATGGTCAGAAAATCATTCTGGCATATGAGCTATACACCCGTTATAATATAGAAGGCTCGGGATTTTTGGATAGTGTGGATATTGACGGGTTTATTAAAAAAGAAGTTTCCGAGGATAATCTAAAGGCAAATTATGCTTATGTTGATGACAGAAAGTATGCAAAGTACGAAGTAAAACAGATATATATTTCACCTGTAAAGCCCGGTACTTTTGATATACCTTCTTACAACTTTCAGGCGAATGTGAGCACCGGGGGATTTTTCAGTTCATCTCAACCTATGTATCTCAAGAGTGATCCGAAGCAAATAACGGTAAGACCGTTACCTACAAGCAATCAACCCGCTGATTTTTCAGGGATAGTGGGGAATTTGAACTTAGAGTCAAGTTATAATAAAAAGCAGATAGATTTGAAAGATTCTCTGACACTTAATGTAAAGCTGTCTGGCGACTGCAATCTTGAAGGTTTGAGCAAAATAATAAACGGCGAAATACAAGGTTTTTCAGTTTATGAGACTGAAAAAAGCACGGAAGAGAGCATAGTGGACAACCAGTACAATATCCAAAAGGAGTTTGAAATCATACTGGTTCCGGAAAAAATCGGTGAAATAAAAATTGACCCTATTCAAATACCTTATTTCAATCCCAAATCGGGAAACTATGAAAAGGCTGAAATTCCCGGTACGGTAATTGAGGTTCAAGGTGAGATGCCTGTAGCCCAAGGAGCTGTAGGCAATGGAACAACTTCAGCGGCATCTGCACTTGAAACGGTAGAAATTGACCAAGTGAGCTATAAACCTTCTAGCGAAGGCTATTTGACAATACGGTTTAAAAAGGCACATCTTTTCACGGGATTGATAGTTTTCATTATCGCCTTGATTATTGCCGGGGGAATCTATTTGCTGTTGTTAAATAGAAAAAAACATGATAAGAAGCTTTCCAGAATATACAATGAGATAAGGAATGAAAAGAATCCGAATGAAATTTACAATTTATTCAACAGGATGATGAAATACCGCCTAGATTTAAGTTTGAAGGCAAGTTCAAGGAGTGTTATTATGGATAAGATTTCTGGTTATGAATTTGCAAATCCAGTGCTGGAAATTATGGATTATATGGAAAGTGAAAAGTCGGACTCAGACAAAACCGCGTTGTTCTTAAAAGATAAAATAAAAGAGATTTATAGAAAGCTTTAAAGGTAGTTTAAAAGACAGCTTTAAAAGATAAGATTAAGATAAGGAAAGGATTATGGATAAGATAAATGGATAGAATTTTTGAGGCTATGGGCATCATGAACAAATATATTGAAGGCATTGAAGATAAAACTGATGTTGATTTTGAAGACAGCCAATTGGGTACCATGCTTCATATATATGGTACAGCGTACATTGCAGCAGCTATTGCAGCTGCAAGGAATCTTGACCCTAAACTGGCCTTTGTTATAGGATTGATGCACGATACAGGGAAAATTGATCGTACTATATATGACGGAGGTCACGGACAAAAGGGTGCTGAGATTGTGAGCAAACTTCTTGGAAATACGGGTAAATTTACACAGGATGAGATTGATGTTATCTTCCTTGCAATACAGAATCATTCCAACAAGAAAGATATCGGTACCGAATACGAAGAAGTTATTAAAGACGCCGATGTTGTGGAAAGGATTTTCTTAATGAAGGATAAATGCGAAAACAGTAAAAAGAAGAGGAAAAGGCTGAAAACTACTCTTCATCAGCTAGGAGTGAAGTTTTATAAAAAGAATAATGAGTGCAGTCAAAGTTGAAGCAGGTGATACCATTAATAAACATTAAAAAATATGAAAAATCCTCTTGACTTTTTATATAGGTATTGCTAAAATAGTAAAGCGTGCCAGGGATGTTCAGGGTATAAAATCCTCTGCACGAAGTTATTTGGCGGCGTAGCTCAGTTGGCTAGAGCATACGGTTCATACCCGTACGGTCGTTGGTTCAAATCCGACCGCCGCTACCAGTGTTTTTTTATTAAACACAATGACAAATAAATATAGGGCCCATTGGTCAAGCGGTTAAGACACCGCCCTTTCACGGCGGTAACAGGGGTTCGATT
>CAYPCH010000110.1:0-12274 GCA_964409165.1 uncultured Oscillospiraceae bacterium
AGGTATAATTTACGCATCCTAAATTTAAGAAATCACTTTATTTTTTTAGAACTTTGTTGTAGAATGATAATAACCATATAATAAGCTTGTACCTTTGCTTTTAAAGGAAATCACTGTTTGTTTTAAGCTCTTTCGATATCTTAAGAACAGAGGAATATACAGTTTTGCAGGCAGTAAAACTGTTAACAAAGGTGTGTGAAGTTTTAGCGGTAAATCAATTTCCTAATATGTACCTTGTAGGAAGGTAGTATGGTAGGTATTGAAATATAAATATGAAGGATGGTAGGATATGACTATTAAGCTTGTTTTTCTTGGGATTTTTACTGCTCTCATGATCGCAATTGGGATCTACAGTAAAAGTAAAGTGAAAAATGTGCAGGACTTTTTGCTTGGAGGAAGGCAGATGGGGCCGTGGATATCGGCTTTTGCCTATGGAACCACTTATTTTTCGGCAGTAATTTTCATAGGATACGCAGGTAATACAGGATGGAACTTTGGCCTTTCCGCTACATGGATAGGTTTAGGAAATGCAGTTTTAGGTTGCTTTCTTGCATGGATAGTGCTTGCAAGAAGAACTCGTAAAATGACACATGAATTAAACGCCTCAACTATGCCGGAGTTTTTTGAAAAAAGATATCATAGCAAGGCAATGAAAATTGTAACTGCTTTGATTATTTTTATTTTTCTGGTACCGTATTCAGCATCGGTTTACCAAGGTCTCAGTTATCTTATTGAGCAGACCATAGGAAGAGAGTTGGGTATATCGTTTGAAATGTGCATGCTTGCCATGGCAGTTCTGACAGGAATATACCTTATGTTGGGCGGATATGTTGCAACTGCTATAAACGACCTTGTTCAAGGAGTAATAATGATAGCAGGTCTTATTGTTATGATATTTTTAGTAATATCGAACCCGAATGTTGGAGGTTTATTCGGGGGAATAGAGAAACTTTCGGCAATTCCCGACGTTGGATCGGGGCTTGTCAATTTATTTGGACCGTCACCTATAAATCTTATTTCACTTGTGTTGCTTACAAGCCTTGGAACATGGGGGTTGCCCCAGATGATTCACAAATTTTATGCAATTAGAGATGATGATGCAATAAAAAAAGCAACCATTGTCTCAACGGTATTTGCGGTAATTATTTCGGGAGGAGCTTATTTTATGGGAGCCTTCGGAAGATTGTTTGTAACTGAGGCCGAAATAGGCGGTGACCTTGACAAGATTGTTCCCTTAATGCTTGAAAGAGCTTTGCCGAACTACCTTATGGGAATAGTAATAATACTTGTATTATCTGCGTCAATGTCAACCCTTGCATCTTTGGTGCTTGTTTCAAGTTCATCCATTTCGTTGGACTTGGTTAAAGGTAGTATATTCCCGAAAATGAAAAAAGAAAAAGTCATGTTGCTAATGAGAACGCTTTGCATATTGTTCATAGGATTGTCATTCTTTGTAGCCACAATACCAAGTGCAATTCTGACACTTATGTCTTTTTCATGGGGAACAGTTGCAGGTTCATTTTTAGCACCTTTTATATATGGTTTATATTGGAAGGGAACTACAAAAGCTGGTGCATGGGCTGGGATAATAACTGGATTTACAATTTCGGTAGGCGGTGCAATAATATATAATATGAACTCAAAGCTAGCTCCTAATATAGGTGCGGTTGCAATGATTGCATCACTTATTGCAGTACCACTGGTAAGCTTAATAGAAACTAGATTGTTTACAAGAACAGCCGCAGTTAAAAGTCGGAAGGCAGCCTGATTATTTATTTTAATGTTCCGTTTTATGTCTTGTAGTAGACCTTTGAAATAAAGACAATAAGTAATTGACAATAAGTGATTAATATTTAATAATAATTAATAACGCATAACCTAATTAGTTAAAGCTTAAAACTAATAACTAATAACTAATAACTAATAACTAACAAACTAATACTAATAATTTATATCCTGAGTAGGGGGAAATTTTGATGAGAAAACTAATGCTTGGCAACGAGGCTGTTGCCAGGGGAGCTTATGAAGCTGGTGTTACTGTTGCATCTGCATATCCTGGTACACCTAGCACTGAAATAACAGAAAACATTGCCAAATACAATGAAATATACTCGGAATGGTCACCTAATGAAAAGGTTGCATTAGAGGTTGCTATTGGTTCATCAATAGCAGGAGCCAGGTCTATTTGTTCAATGAAGCACGTTGGGCTCAATGTAGCAGCTGACCCACTTTTTACCGTTTCTTATACAGGAATAAACGGCGGTCTTGTTATAATGGTTGCCGATGATCCTGGTATGCACAGTTCACAGAATGAGCAGGACAGCAGGTTTTATGCAATGGCTTCTAAGGTTCTTATGATAGAGCCGTCCGACAGTCAGGAGTGCAAGGATTTTGTAAAGGAAGCCTTTGAGCTTAGTGAGAGATTTGATACTCCGGTAATAGTCAGACTTTCAACTAGAATATCACACTCACAAAGCATTGTGGAATTAGCAGATAAAATAGATTATAAGCTTAAGGACTACAAGAAAGATCCTGCAAAATATGTTATGATGCCTGCCATGGCAAGGAAAAGGCATGTGGATATTGAAAACAGAATCAGTGACCTTAAGTCATTTGCTGAAAATACAAGCCTTAATAGAATTGAATGGGGCAGCAGGGATATCGGTGTAATAACAAGTGGTATATCATATCAGTATGCAAGAGAAGCCTTTGGTGATGTTTCATATCTAAAGCTGGGTATGGTATATCCCCTTCCTGAGAAATTGATTCAAGATTTTGCAAAGGAAGTAAAAACACTTTATATTATAGAGGAATTGGAACCGTTTTTTGAAAACCATGTAAAACGCATGGGAATACCTGTAAAGGGTAAGGATATACTTCCTGTTATAGGAGAGTACAGTACGAACCTGTTAAGGGATAAGATTTTTGGGAAAAAAGTTGAACTAAAAAAGGTAACCGATGAAGAAATACCTATAAGACCTCCTGTTATGTGCCCGGGATGTCCGCACAGGGGAATGTATCATGTTCTCAATAAAAACAAACTGACGGTAAGCGGCGATATAGGTTGCTATACTCTAGGTGCTCTTCCTCCTACCCAATCAATGGACACGTGTATATGCATGGGTGCGAGCATAGGTGCGGCACACGGTATGGAAATGGCTAGAGGTAAAGAATTCAGAAAGAAAACTGTTGCTATTATCGGAGATTCAACTTTTATACACTCAGGTATAACAGGACTTATAGATATTGTTTACAACAAGGGAAATTCTACTGTAATTATACTTGATAATTCAATAACCGGAATGACAGGACATCAGCATAATCCTGCTACCGGCTTTACAATTAAGGGTGAACCTACAAAGCAGGTTGACCTAATAAAGCTTTGTAATGCAGTGGGAATTGACAGGGTAAGGGTTGCTGACCCCTTCAACATAAAAGAATTTGACAAGATAGTAAAGGAAGAAATAGGAGTCGATGAACCATCCGTGATTATATCTCAGAGACCTTGCGCGCTTCTTAAGAGTGTTAATTACGAAGGACCTTTAAAGATAAATAGCAGTAAATGCAAAACGTGTAAGGCGTGCCTTAAAATAGGATGTCCCGCCATAGTCGATATGGGAGACCATATTGAGATTAATGAGGCTCTGTGCGTAGGTTGTAGATTATGCACCAATGTGTGCAATTTTGATGCAATAGAAAAGGCGGGTGAATAATAGATGAATAGTCTTAATATAATGATAGTTGGTGTAGGTGGTCAGGGAACATTGCTAGCAAGCAGAGTTCTAGGCAATGTCGCTCTAAAAAAGGATTATGATGTAAAAATGTCGGAAGTTCATGGCATGGCTCAAAGAGGCGGTAGTGTTGTAACTTATGTAAAGCTTGGAAAAAAAGTTTATTCTCCTGTCATTGAAAAGGGTGAAGCAGATATAATAATAGCCTTCGAACAGCTGGAAGCCTTAAGATGGATAGATTACCTTAAAGACGGTGGAAGGCTTGTGGTAAACGAGCAGAAAATAAATCCAATGCCTGTTATTATAGGAAAAGCAAAGTATCCTAGTTCTATAATTGAGAAACTTAAAGAAAACTTTAGCAATGTCATTGCAGTTGATGCTCTTAAGATAGCTAAGGAATGCGGTAATATAAAAGCTTTAAACACAGTGCTTTTGGGATTCCTTGCAAAGTCAATGAATGTAGAAAAGGATATATGGATTGAATCCTTGAAGGAAACTGTGCCTGCAAAAGCATTGGATGTTAATATGAAAGCATTTGAATCAGCTTACAACAGTATTTCTTAAGGATGCTGTATTAAGGAATTAGTAAAATTGAAGTGCGATGTAAAACCTTTATCGCATTCAATATAAATTAATCACGAAAATAGTATATTTTCTATAATTTAAATAGGGGGTAGTTGTATGCAGTACTGGAATCCTATGTATGAATGTATGTCCAGAGAAGAGATGACGAGAGTTCAGACTGAAAGGCTTATAAATACTGTTAAAAGGGTGTTTCACAATGTACCTTTTTACAGGGAAAAGATGCAAAAGAAAGGCATTGAACCAGGGGATATAAAGAACCTTGAGGATCTGAAAAACCTTCCTTTTACCTACAAACAGGATTTAAGGGATACATATCCCTATGGTCTGTTTGCAACACCTCTAAGTGAGATAGTAAGAATTCATGCATCTTCAGGAACAACCGGCAAACAGACTGTTGTGGGTTACACCCGCAGGGATATAGATACTTGGGCCGAGGTAATGGCAAGAACACTTGTAAATGCAGGAGCAAGCAAAGAGTCCGTTATACAGGTGGCATATGGGTATGGACTTTTCACAGGAGGGCTTGGAGCTCATTATGGGGCTGAAAGAGTAGGTGCGTCGGTAATTCCCATATCAGGAGGAAATACTAAAAGGCAGCTTCAGATCATGAAAGATTTTGGGACCACGCTTCTTGCCTGTACTCCTTCATATGCTTTATACATGGCTGAAGAGATGGAGGAACTCGGCATTAAAATAACCGACTTGAAACTTAAAGCCGGTGTATTTGGTGCAGAGCCATGGTCGGCAAATATGAGGAAAGAAATAGAAGAAAGACTTGGCATTACTGCAATAGATATTTATGGATTAAGTGAAATAATTGGACCGGGTGTTGCCAGTGAATGTAAGTGTAAATGCGGGCTTCACATTACTGAGGATCATTTTATACCGGAAATTATTGATCCTGTTACTGAAGAAGTTCTTCCTTATGGCTCAAAAGGTGAAATTGTATTTACAACAATAACTAAGGAAGGTTTGCCTCTTATAAGATACAGGACAAGGGATATTTCTTCCCTCAACTACGAAAAGTGTGAGTGCGGCAGAACAGAGGTAAGAATGAGCAAGGTATCTGGAAGAACGGATGACATGCTTATAATAAGAGGTGTCAACGTATTTCCATCACAGATTGAAAGTGTTCTTCTTGAAATTGGTGAAACAGCGCCTCATTACCTACTTATAGTAGATAGGATAGACAATCTTGATATATTGGAAGTTTGGGTGGAAATGACCCAAAGTATTTTCTCGGATAAAGTCAAAAGGGTAGAAGAGGTTGAAAAGGCGATAAGAAAAGAAATTGAAATAATCCTGGGAATAAGTGCAAAAGTTAAGCTGGTTGAGCCAAAGACTATAGAGAGAAGTGAAGGAAAGGCAAAACGTGTTATAGATAGGAGAAATATGTAAACTATACCAATATTTATAGGGAGGTATAAAACATGCTTGTAAAGCAAATTTCCATTTTTCTTGAGAATAAGTCGGGCAGGCTTGCTGAGGTGACAAAGGTTTTAGGAGAAAACAATATAGATATCAGTGCTTTGTCCATTGCAGACACAACTGATTTTGGCATTCTAAGGCTTATTGTAAACAACCCTGACAAAGCGGAAAAGGTATTAAAGGATAATGAATTTACAGTAAGCTGTACTAGTGTAATTGCCATAGCTGTAGAAGATACCCCGGGGGGACTTGCAAAGGCATTAAGTATTCTTGAAGAGGAATCAATTGGAATTGAATATATGTATGCATTTGTCGGTAAGGCTGATGATGAGGCACTGGTAATTATCAGGGTAGAGAATCCAGATAAAGCGGTGGATATTCTTACAAAAAGCAACATCAAAGTACTGTCTTCAGACAAGGTATACAAGCTTTAAGTAGATGGGGGGGTGCGTCGAGGTGAGTCGAAGGGGACGGTTCTTACCGAGTCAAGGGGGACGGTTCTTACTGACTCAAATCCCAGATTTGAGTCAGTAAGAACCGTCCCCCTTGACTCAGAACCCCTTTGACTCACTCAGTATTATGATGGAAAAAAGAGAACCATTAGCATATAGGATGCGACCTAGAAATTTGGAAGATTTTTTCGGACAGGAGGATATTGTAGGTCAGGGAAAGCTTTTACACAGGATGATAAAAGCCGACAGGATAACCTCAATTATATTGTATGGTCCTCCGGGAACAGGTAAGACATCCCTTGCAAGAATAATAGCAAATACAACAAAAGCAAATTTTGAGAAGTTGAATGCTGTTACATCAGGAGTTGCTGATATTAAACGGGTTGTTGCCGATACTCAAAATCCTATTCTAAACTCCAACGGAAAAACAGTTCTATTTATTGATGAAATACACAGGTTCAATAAGTCTCAACAGGATGCATTGCTTCCTTATGTTGAAGATGGTACAATAATCTTAGTTGGAGCTACCACCGAAAATCCTTACTTTGAAGTAAATAAAGCTCTGATATCAAGATCCTCGGTCTTTATGCTGAAACCTTTAGATGAGAGCTCAATAATAAATATAGTCAAAAATGCACTAATGGATAAGGAAAGAGGACTCGGTCAACATGACATTGAAATTGAGGAGGAGTCCTTAAAGTATATTTCTCAAATTTGTGCGGGAGACGCAAGGATAGCATTGAATGCTGTTGAACTTGCTGTACTTACTTCCCCTATGGATAAAAACGGGAAGATACATATTGACATTGCACTAATTGAAGAGTGTGTACAGAAAAAGGCTGTGAGGTTTGATAAATCCGGTGAGGGACATTACGACAATATTAGTGCTTTTATAAAATCAATGAGGGGAAGTGCACCCGATGCTGCTGTATTTTATCTTGCAAGGGCACTTTATGCCGGTGAAGATCCTATGTTTCTGGCAAGAAGGATTATGATATGTGCATCGGAGGATGTAGGAATGGCAAACCCTGCTGCCCTCCAGTTAGCAACTTCTGCCGCTCAGGCTGTAAATATAATTGGCATGCCTGAAGCAAGGATAATATTGTCTCAGGCTGCTGTGATGGTAGCTACAAGCCCTAAATCCAATTCCTGTTATGCAGCAATAAATAAAGCATTAGAGGATGTTTCCAAAAGAAATACAGGAGAGGTTCCAATGCACCTTAGAAATGCAGTTACATCTGGAATGAAGGATTTGGGCTATGGGAAGGGTTATAAATATGCTCATGATTTTCCGGGCAATATAGTTGATCAGGAGTATCTGCCTGATGAAATGAGAGGTACTGTTTACTATAATCCTACCGGTAACGGTTATGAATTGAAAATTAAAGACTGGCTTGAAAAGCGAAGAAAATAAAGGTTGTTTAGTTGTTTATAGGGAGAGTATAATGAAAAATTCTATTAACTCTACCAAAAGGAAGTCCATTAAGATTCTTATGTGCATTATTATCTCTGCAAGTTTGTTTTTATGTCAGCAGACAATACCGGGTGCAGATAATGTACACAATAAAGAAAAATATAGAATCATAAACCCTTATGAGACCATTGATCTCGGATGTATTTGATTGTTCCATTCAATGCAAATTTAATTCCAGCTGTTAATTCATAACATTTAAAATACGGAAGGGGTATTGCATGATGAGTGTTTATATAAGAGATGTAATTAATGCTCTAACAGAAGGAGTAGAACCTATAAAAAACACTGTTGACAGACTTGAATACGGAAATCCTGATACAATAGTTACCGGGATTGCTGTAACATTTTTGGCGACTCAGGAAGCTGTTGAAAAAGCGAAATTATTAGGTGCAAATTTGATTGTTACCCATGAAGGCATATTCTACAGTCATTGGGACAAACGTGAGATGTTAAAAAATGACTTGGTTTACAAGAAAAAATGTAAGACTATCGAGGAATATCAAATGTCAATTTACCGGATTCATGACGATGTCCACAGGTTTACTCCAGATGGTATAACCAAGGGATTATTGAAGAAGTTAGGCTGGGAAGATTATGAGGTAAAGGATCTTCGGATAGCATCAATACTGGAAATTCCGAAAACCTCCCTTGATAAAGTTATTAAACATGTCAAAAAAAGCCTTGGAGCTGAATATATTCGTTATGCCGGAGAACTTGAAACTCTGTGCGGACGTGTTGCTTTATTAGTAGGAAACAGAGGGGGAGGTGAAGTGGTGATACCACTCTTTGAAAAAGAAAATCCAGACCTCATAATTTATGGAGAAGGGCCAGAGTGGGAAACACCTGAATACATAAGAGATGCTCTGCAGCAGGGAAAACAAAAAGCACTTATTGTATTGGGGCATGCAGAAAGCGAAACACCCGGAATGGAATATCTTGCACACTTTTTAAAGGAGAAGTTCACTGATATTGCAGTTCATTTTATTTCTCAAAATCCGGTTTTAAAAATAGAAAGATAAAAAGGCAAAAAACAGATTTGGGTAAAAATTCAGAACTGAGTAAGCCAATTTACCTGTCATTTTAGACAATTATTTAAAAATATATTGTTTACTGTAGCTAAATATGTCATAATTAATAAAAATATATATAATAAGAGAGGTCGAGCAATGAATAAGAAACAATTAATCGGTTTGGTAGTAGCAGGAGTCGTATTTATAGTTGTTTGCTCTTCTGGTATCTACATGAGCAATGTATCAAAACAATTTGAATCATCATCTTTCAGCATGAAGGATTCTTTTCTCAACAGCAATACTTTGCCCATTACACCGCATATCGGTGTAGTAAAAGTTGAAGGCACAATTTTAGACACAGGAACTACCGGTTTTCTGTCAACTCCAGGATATGACCATAAGGGAACTTTGAAACTTATTGACGATATGAAAAATTCATTGAGCAATAAAGGTATTCTTCTTTATGTCAATTCTCCCGGTGGTAGCGTGTATGATAGTGATGAGCTGTATTTGAAACTTAAGGAATATACAGAAGAAACTAAAAGACCTGTATGGACTTATATGGCCGATCAGGCTTGCTCCGGTGGCTACTATATATCAATGGCATCAGAAAAGATTTATCTGAACCGGAATACATGGACGGGATCTATCGGAGTTATTATTTCCTTGACAAATTACGAGGAATTGTTCGAAAAGATAGGATTAAAAGGAGTTTATATAACAAGCGGTGATAATAAGGCAATGGGTGCAGGTGATCTTGAATTAACCGAAGAACAGCATAATATTTTACAGAGCTTGGTTGATGAATCATATGAACAGTTTGTTGGGATTGTGGCAGAAGGAAGAAAAATGGATATAAGAGAGGTCAAGAAAATTGCTGATGGCAGAATTTATTCTGCAAAACAGGCATTGGCCAATAAACTTGTTGATGATGTTGCGACTTATGAAGAGGTTAAGAAAGCTTTCAGCGAAAAACTTGAGGGAGCAGAAATATATACTCCCGAGAAAAAAGACATGTTTGATCTGAACAGTTTATTTGGCTATGCAAGCAAACTAAAATCGCGTTCAGAGGCAGAAATATTGGTTGAATTTATGGAAAATAACGGAAATGGGGTGCCGATGTATTATGCAAAACCATGAAAGTAATGCTGTGTATGCAGGCTTTGGTGTGCGTTTTGTAGCTTATGTTGTTGATGCACTGATAGTTGCGGCGGCACTTATGGTTGTACGTTTACCGGTCTTTATTGCTTCTTTTTTTAGTCCGTCAAACGCTATAACAACTCCTGTATTTTTTAAATTTAGTGCTATTGACATTTTACTTTATTTGCTGGGCACATTGTATTATGTTCTGACAACCTACTATTCGAATGCTACGTTAGGAAAGAAGTTTCTTAACATAAAGGTAATAAGTGAAGATGGTAGCAAATTATCGTTTCTAAATGTGTTATACAGAGAAACAATCGGAAAATATCTGTCAGGAGTAATTATTTTTATAGGTTATTTTATGATAGCTGTTGATGAACAAAAACGAAGTCTTCATGACAGGCTTTGTGATACAAGAGTTGTATATGATTTCAAGTTGCCTGTTAAGCTCGTTGAGAGATCACCTGGCAAAAAATACGTTTGGACATGGGATTTGAAATCTGAATTTATGGAAAAGTTTATTAACGAGTTTTCAAAGCCTTCAGAAGAGATTATTCAAGAACTGAAAAAAGCAGGGTATAGAGAACAGTCTGTTTTCAACAATGGGAATCAGTTTTTTTATGTATTTGAATGTGATAACATAGATTCTGCCAATAATTATTTGAACAACAGTCCAATATGTAAAGAATGGCATGATTTCATGTTACAGATGGCAGAAGGTACATTTAAATTAAAAAAAGCAGAAATGGTGTAATTAAAATAGTAACAGAATGAAGTCCTTATAGGTGTCGCAGTTTTGCGGCACCTATTCAATACAACCTTGAGAAAAGTCCAATTAACAAATAAAAAGCTTCAGTACGTCGAGTCCCTTGCTTTTTGCCGGATTTCCTTTCAGATAATGGCCTCTAATTATCTAATTATAAACTTACTTAAATCAGTTTTACACCCCTAAAAAGAAACTTTTTTACGAATATTATATTGAATGTGATAAAGATTTTACACCTTCGTGATTAATATATTTATAAGGACGTCTGTATTATAATTTAAAAGGGGGTATTGTATTAATGAGAAAATTGTTATCGTTATTTTTATCTCTGTCAGTTTTGTGCATAATGCTGTGTCCGTTTGTAAACCCTGTTAACGTAAAAGCTGCGGACTTTGCTTGCGGTGCGGATGTAAGTTGGCTGCCTCAGATGGAGGCCAAGGGATATAAGTTCTACGATGATAACGGAGTCGCAAAAGACTGCCTCCAAATATTAAAAGAGCATGGAATTGATTCAATAAGACTTAGGGTATGGGTTAACCCTTCTAATGATCCATATTCTGGTCACTGTAGCAAGAATGAGACGATAGAAATGGCAAAGCGTTGTGCAGATATGGGATTTAGAATAATGATTGACTTTCATTACAGTGATTCATGGGCTGATCCTGGAAAGCAATACAAACCGGCCGCATGGAATAATCACGACATAACCCGGCTCCAGAAGGATGTTTATGATCATACATATGACGTGTTGAGTACATTAAAATCAAACGGAGTGACTCCGGAATGGGTTCAGGTAGGTAATGAAACAAATGACGGAATGTTATGGGAAGAAGGAAGAGCCTCTAAAAATATGAAGAATTTTACTCTTCTTGTTAACAGCGGATATGATGCTGTTAAAGCTGTTTTTAGCAATGCAAAGGTAATTGTCCATGTATCCAATGGGTTTAACAACAGCCTGTTTCGGTGGATATTCGATGGTTTGAAAAACAACGGTGGAAAATACGATGTTATAGGAATGTCGCTTTATCCCGAGTCTGATAACTGGTCAAGCATGAATACCCAATGCTTATCAAACATGAATGATATGGTATTGAGATACGGAAAGGAAGTAATGGTGTGTGAAGTTGGCATGTCATCCTCTTCAGCATCTGCATGCAAATCTTTTATTACAGATATTATCAGTAAAACAAAATCAGTTTCGAGTGGCAAAGGTTTAGGAGTATTCTACTGGGAACCCCAATGCTATAATTGGGCGGGCTACGGCAAGGGTGCATGGAATACCAATGGTAGACCGACAGAAGCGATGGATGCATTTTTATCAGGACAACCAATAAAAACACCTGTCAAACCTACCTCAACACCTACAATAAAACCAACATCAACATCAACACCCACATTACCACAGGAAATACCTGGAGATGTGAATGCTGATGGTGTTGTCAATTCAACCGATTATGCTGTGTTAAGAAGATATATTCTCGGATTAATAAACGATTTACCTGCAACAAACGATATTATTGCCGCCGACTTAAACCTTGATGGAGCTATAAACTCTACTGATTACATGATTCTCAAAAGATATCTTTTGGGTACTATTGAAAAGCTTCCGTATAATGAATAATTGAAATAATTAATAACTCAACTTTCCCACTTATAGTATTTTGAGGCTCTGGTTGCTCACAAGT
>CAYPCH010000111.1:0-12239 GCA_964409165.1 uncultured Oscillospiraceae bacterium
CGGTATGGAGTTTTCCAAAGCGTGGAGACTGGGCAACACATGATGCAAAATGGCGTGGAAATTGGTCTCCTTATATTCCGAGGAATATTCTTCTTCGGTATTCAAATGAAGGAGATTTGGTGCTTGACCAGTTCGCAGGGGGCGGCACCACTCTGGTTGAAGCAAAACTGTTGAATAGGAATATTGTTGGTGTTGATGTCAACGATGTTGCATTAGATAGGTGCCGCGAAAAGGTGGAATTTGAGCATGAAGGTGCCAATGGTAAAGTTTTTATTCATAAGGGCGATGCACGAAATCTTGATTTTATTTCTGCCGAGAGTATAGATCTTATTTGTACTCATCCGCCTTATGCAGATATCATTCATTATAGCGAAAATATGGATATTGCCAATGATCTGTCCAATTTTGGGGTTAAGGACTTCCTAAAAGAAATGGAGAGCGTTGCAGCCGAAAGCTATCGTGTCCTTAAAAAGGGAAGGTTCTGTGCTGTACTTATGGGCGATACAAGGCAAAAGGGGCATATAATACCCATGAGTTTTGAAGTGATGAAGATATTTGAATATGCAGGTTTCAAAACCAAGGAAATAATAATTAAAGAACAGCATAACTGCAAAGCAACTGGATATTGGAAAACTAATAGCGTAAAGTACAATTTCTTGTTAATTGCACATGAATACCTATTTGTATTTAAAAAATGACAACTATTGTGTTAGGAGACCGTTATGTCGAGACGAGGAAAGAACATAAATCGGACGGTGATCCTAATGGTCGCATTAAGAGCTACTGGACAGAAGCTATTCTATTCACAACAACGAATGACTCTTTTTGCACTACGGAGATAAGCTATCTAAAAACTGTTTTGCAATTTAGCTATTACGGCAAACCGATATAAGGTTAAAAACGCCAATGATCCAAATCCCAGTAATCTCACAGAAGGAAAAGAAAGTGAGATGGAGGAATTTATTGACTACGCTAAAATTCTCCTGCTCACTTGGACATAATCTATTCACGCCATAAAAATAACACATATCCAAAATGACGATGAGCCGGTTCTTTATTTTGCAAAAGCAAAAATTGACGCTAAGACACAGCGCACTGCTTTGCCGTTCTAAAGGACAGTTACATTGTAAAACAGCCTGTAAAAAGTTGCCCGGAAAGTTCAATAAAGGCTCGTCAGAAGTAAGCTGATAAAATCAATAAAGACTTTGTGCTTACAGAATACATTATGTTCAGCAGCCTTTCCGCTGCCGCTGCATTTATTGGTGGAGCAAGTCTTAGTGGTAATGAACTATGGAAAACCGTTGACGGGGTCTGCCTTAAATAATTGGAGAAACAATAATACATAAAGAAAGACTGCACTAAAGGTTTTATTCTTTGGTGCAGTCTTTCTTTTTCGATTCTCCGCTTGAAGAGAGTCGGTTAAAAATTTTATTGTTTTCGTAAATCCCTAAGCTGAACTGCATTTAAGAGGGTGGTTTGTTTTTTTGTTAGGCCTTTTGGAGTAAAATGAAAGAGGCAAAACATTCCTTTTTAAAATGTCAGGATAAAATATATACCAAAGTAAATACTATGTTTATCGTCATTTTTTATATGAAAATAAAATATTTATCAGATATCAGGGGAGGACAAATAATGATTACAAGCACTCTTTTTATCATACAATTTTTCTTTTCTATAATTGTAGGATTGTATTTTCTGAACTTGCTTAAATCCCAACAAGGAAATAAAAATGCAATTGAGAAAGAATCGAAGAAAGAACTGGAGAAGCTTAGAAGAATGAGAGAAATCAAGCTTACGGAGCCACTTTCGGAAAAAACAAGACCTTCGACATTAAAGGATATAGTAGGTCAGCGTCAGGGGCTCAGAGCGCTTCGTGCAGCTTTGTG
This sequence comes from uncultured Oscillospiraceae bacterium, assembly GCA_964409165.1. Lineage (GTDB taxonomy): Bacteria > Bacillota > Clostridia > Acetivibrionales > Acetivibrionaceae > CAYPCH01. Next base: position 1,887 of record CAYPCH010000111.1, read on the forward strand.
CGGACCCAATCCACAGCATGTTATTATATATGGACCGCCAGGAATAGGTAAAACCGCAGCCGCAAGGGTGATTCTTGAAGAAGCAAAAAAAGTTGATATGTCTCCTTTTAAAAGAGAAGCCAAATTTATAGAGGTGGATGCAACTACTCTGAGATTTGATGAAAGGGGTATTGCCGACCCACTTATCGGCTCGGTGCACGACCCGATTTATCAGGGAGCAGGTGCATATGGTATTGCCGGCGTGCCGCAACCTAAACCCGGTGCAGTTACAAAAGCTCATGGAGGAATACTGTTTATAGATGAAATAGGAGAACTTCACCCTATACAAATGAATAAGCTGCTTAAAGTATTGGAAGACAGAAGAGTTTTTTTAGAGAGTGCTTATTACAGCTCAGAGGACAAAAATACTCCTTCCCATATACATGAAATATTCCAGAGAGGACTTCCGGCGGATTTCAGACTGGTAGGAGCTACAACAAGGTCAGCAGATGAACTGCCTCCTGCACTGAGATCAAGATGTGTGGAAATATATTTCAGACCTCTTTTATCAAGCGAAATATTAGAAATTTCAAAAAATGCGTCAACCAAGGGAGGCTTTGCCATGCAGGAGGGCTGTGAGGAGATTATCGCCAAATATGCCCAGAATGGAAGGGATGCTGTCAATATAATACAGATAGCCGGTGGCGTAGCGTTGGTGGAGGGAAGAAGCACTATTAAGAGAGAGGATATAGAATGGGTAATAGAATTCGGCCACTACAGTCCACGAATAGAAAAGAAAATCAGCAAAGGTGAACAAATAGGATGTATTAATGGTCTTGCTGTTTTTGGGAATTGTATGGGAATGCTGATTGAAATTGAAGTATCAGTTATGAAAGCACAAAGCGGAAAAGGAACAATTAAAATAACAGGCATAATTGAAGAAGAGGAGATGGACGGCAGAGGTCAGAAACTAAGAAAAACAAGCTCCGCAAAGGCTTCTGTTGAAAATGTTTTAACTGTCTTAAAGAGGATTCTTGATATAGATTCAAAAGAGTATGATATACATTTGAACTTTCCCGGCGGTGTACCTATAGATGGGCCTTCGGCAGGTATTGCAATAGCCACTGCAATTTACTCAGCAATAAAAAATATTCCCATAAGCAGTGAAATAGCAATGACAGGCGAGATATCCATAAGAGGTAAGGTCAAGCCTGTAGGAGGGGTTGTGGCAAAGGTTGAAGCTGCACGTAATGCCGGTATAAAAAAAGTACTTGTTGCAAAGGAGAATTGGCAGGAAATTTTTGGGAACATGAATATAGAGGTTATACCTGTAGAAGATATATTTGAAGTGATAAATATTGTGTTTGGTTCAGAAAAAGAAGAAAATGAAAAGATTTCAATTCAACAAAATTCAGTCAGTGTACTAAGTGCTTCTGGGGTATAAGGCGAGGAATTGAATTAATAAAAGGAATACTTTTAATGTATTTTTATATAATTTGATAGGGGAAACTTAAGACCTTTATTTATATTAATCACAAAGATGATTATACATTGAAAAATTTGATTTTTGTGATATTATTAAAGGAATTGAAGTGTGATGTAAAATCTATAGCGCATTCGATATAGATATGGACAATGCTGTAGGAATAAAACTATATAAATGCGTATTAAGTGGGGGGTACTATGGAATTTATAGAAATATTAAAGGCAGTTTTATTCGGGTTAGTTGAAGGAATTACAGAATGGCTTCCAATTAGTAGCACGGGACATATGATTTTACTGGATGAATTTGTTAAGCTCAATTCATCGGACGATTTTAAGAAGATGTTTCTGGTAGTAATACAGCTTGGAGCTATTATGGCTGTTGTTACCCTATACTGGAATAAAATCTTTCCATTCTCTTTTGGCGATAAAGCATTTATAAAAAAAGAGACCATCAGTATGTGGTTAAAAGTTATCGTGGCGTGTGTACCGGCTGCAGTTATAGGTATATTATGGGATGATAAAATAGATGAAATGTTCTATAACTACCTGACAGTTGCGCTTGCACTTATAGTCTTTGGTGTTTTATTTATTTTTGTAGAAAACAATAATAAAAACAAAAAGTCGAGAATTACAGAAATGTCAGGTCTAACTTACAAGACGGCAGTCATTATCGGACTGTTTCAGCTTGTTGCAGCTGTTTTTCCGGGCACATCGCGTTCGGGAGCTACAATTCTTGGAGCAATAATGATAGGAGTATCGAGAACTGTGGCTACGGAATTTACATTCATTTTAGCAATACCTGTGATGTTTGGTGCAAGCTTTATTAAGCTTGTTAAATTCGGCTTTTCCTTTACAGCTACCGAAGTAGCTGTTCTTCTTACGGGAATGATAGTGGCATATATAATGTCGGTGGTGGCTATAAAGTTCTTGGTGGGCTACATAAAGAAAAATGATTTTAAAGCCTTCGGATGGTACAGGATTGTTCTTGGAGCTGTTGTTCTGGCATATTTTTTGGGAAGAAGCATTTTGTAACAGCTCTAATTTTTTCAAATCCATAAAACATTAAAAATTGTTTTGAAAATCGTTTTATATAATTATTTTATAAAAGCTGGCTGGTTGCAAAAACCTTTTGATAGTTGATTAAATAAGTAGTTGATTAAATAAGTAGGTGTTAAATTTGAAGGATATTGTTATTTTAGGTATTGAGACAAGCTGCGATGAGACATCGGCAGCGGTAGTCAAAAATGGTCGGGAGGTACTCTCGAATGTTATATCATCGCAAATAGATCTTCATAAGAAATATGGAGGAGTAGTGCCTGAAATAGCTTCAAGAAAGCATGTTGAGCTGATAATGCCGGTTATAAATCAGGCTCTTGATGAAGCGAAGGTATCTATGGAGCAGCTCGATGCAGTAGGAGTCACTTATGGTCCCGGGCTTGTTGGTGCACTGCTGGTAGGTCTGTCAGCAGCTAAAGCTCTTGCATACACTTTGGACAAGCCTCTTATAGGAATACATCATATTGAGGGACATATAGCGGCAAACTATATAGAGCATAAGGAGTTGGAGCCTCCCTTTGTATGTCTTATTGCTTCAGGAGGTCATAGTCACATTGTGTATGTTGAGGATTATGACAAATTTGAGATTATGGGAAGGACAAGGGATGATGCTGCGGGAGAGGCTTTTGACAAGGTAGCAAGAGCAGTTGGACTTGGATATCCCGGAGGACCGATGATTGATAAGGCGGCAAAGGCCGGAGACAGTAATGCGATTGCTTTTCCAAGGGTTTATTTTGGCGAAGGGAGCCTTGATTTTAGTTTCAGCGGAATAAAAACTGCGGTACTCAATTATATTAATACCATTGAGCAAAAGGGAGAATGCTATAAGGTTGAAGATGTGTGTGCAAGCTTTCAGGTAGCAGTGGTAGATGTTCTGACTTCCAATCTTGTTTCAGCGGCAAAGATAAAAAGAACAGACAAGCTGGTACTTGCAGGAGGAGTTGCAGCGAATTCTCTGTTAAGGAGTGAGAGTTCAAGAAAGGCTGAAGAGGAAGGGTTCGGGGTTTTTTATCCCGGGCTTGTACTTTGTACAGATAATGCTGCAATGATAGCATGTGCAGCTTATTATGAATATACAAAGGGGAATATCTCCGATTTGAATTTGAATGCAGTACCCGGTTTAAAGCTAGAGTCTCGTAAAGGAGATTGTTTTTAAAAGGCAGAATCTGTGGATAACTTTTAATTAATTCATAACCACCATTATTTTATGCACAACAGTAATGTGTGTAAAATAATGGGAATATTGTATTGGAATGGGAATGGGGTTTAAAATTTTTGAGTAGTAGTTCAGTACTATGAGTTCTATTTCAAAAGACAAATTCACGTCCAGATATTGTAAAAGTTTTATTTTCTCAAACGCAGGCATACCAAGGTTTTGAACAAATGTTTTGTTATAAGAAAAATATGGGATAATGATGTTTACATAAAATATTCTTAGTAAAAACAACGGTTATAGGTCAATAGGCCTATAGCAAAAAATAGTTCTTTGTGACGAATGATGTTGAAATATGCGATGTGAATATTGTGGAAATTTTACGTGAAAGCATGTTATATCCGAGTTCGTAGTTGTGGATAAAGCTGTGGATACTGTGGATTAGTTTTAGTACATTCGCTTACAAAATTTTATTAAACTAAATTTATATAAAGATAATGTTTATATTTTGTAAACTTCATGTTAAATTTTTCATATAAAACTATAATTATGGAGGTTTTATGAAGATTGCTTCAAAAGAATATATAATAAGTACTGTATACAAAACAAATATACTTCCTTTAATTTCTGAGTGCAATACCTCCTGCATATTTTGCAGCCATAAGCAGAATCCTACAGAGATTGAAGTTTTTCGAGCAGGTAGGCTTGGTATAAATGAAATTAAAGAAATTGCAGAGTTTTTATCACCGGAGAGAAAAATTGTAATAGGTGAGTCTGCCACAAGAATTATTGAAGGAGAACCATTGGTTAGAAGCGATTTGACAGAAATTATCTCCATGATTAGAAAGAAGTTTAGTAAAACCCCTATACAAATTACTACGAACGGGATTTTATTAAATCAAGAAATAATAGAGAAGTTTGTTGAGATTAAAAACATTGAATTGAACATATCGGTAAATTGTTTGAATACAGAAAAGAGAAAGCTGATATTAGGAATTAAAGCGCAGGATGACTTAAGAAGCAAGCTTGAGCTGTTGTCGGGAAGGATCAGATATGGTGCGAGTGCTGTTCTGGTGCCGGAAATCCTGGATGTTTCAGATATTGAAGAAATGGCGGCCTTCTTAAGTGATAGAGGAGCAGATTTTATAAGGCTATTTATGCCCGGTTATACAAAGGTGTCAAAAACAGATTTTGACTATTATAAAATGTATGAAAAGTCAAGAGGAATTGTGGAGTTTTTAGAGGACAAATATGATATACCTTTTATTCTTGAACCTTCCTGTATAAATGACCTTCAGGCAAAGGTGGAAGGGGTTATAAAAGGCACACCTTCCTATACTGCGGGGATAGTAAAAGGAGATGTTATAACAAAAATTGACGGCAATAATATAAGAACAAGAGTTGAAGCTTTTGAAAGAGCCTACAGGCTGAAAAACCCTGTTATTGAGGTGAAGAGGGCGGATAATACTGTTGAGATGGTGCTGAAAAAAAATAAAAATTCATCACCGGGGTTTGTTGTACTTTATGACATTAATCCAGATATGTCCATAAATATAAGCAGGCTGGTATCGCGTTACAAGGCAGATAATGTTATGTTTGTCACATCTGAGCTGGCATATGGAATACTGAAAGGTTTTTTTGAAATGAGCGATTTTTCATTCAGGTATGAAATTTTAAAGGCAGAGAACAGATTCTTTGGCGGAACCATCAAATGCGCCGGCTTATTGACTGTAGACGATATAATTCATACCCTAAGTGATCACTTGAGAGAAGTCCAAAAACCCGATCTTATTTTGCTTCCTCCCATTATGTTCGACCAAGGAAGAGACTTGATAGGAAGGACTATAAGAGATATTGAGAATGCGTTTGGAATCAATGTGGATGCACCTTAAAAGCTCCTTGTTGGTTTACCTTCCGCTGGAATAAAGCTTGTAATAGTCCATAACTTTTACGACATAGTTTTGTGTTTCTGAAAAAGGAGGTATGCCGTTATATTTTTTTACGTTATAGGGACCTGCGTTATAAGCAGCCAGAGCAAGTCTGATATCTCCATTGAAGTTTGAAAGTTGGTCTTTTATATATCTTGTACCACCATCAATATTTTGAGAAATATTCCAGGGGTCGCTAACTTTCAGAGCATCTGCCGTACCGGGCATAAGCTGCATAAGCCCCTGGGCTCCTGAGTGTGAGAGCGCAAGGGGGTTAAAACTCGATTCCTGCTTTATAATAGCCCTTATAAGGTTTGGGTCCACTCCGTATTTCAAAGATACGTTTTGAATGCTTTTATCGATAAGCGCCATAAGCTCATTCTTATCTTCCGGTATATAAGCGGTACTTTTTGCACGGGAAAGCTTTGCCCTTTCAACATCGGAACTTCTGTCATTACCTTCCTTATCAACTGCAACAGTTGATGGCTTTGATAGAGATGTGAAAACTTCTTCTTCTATGATATTGGCAGAAGCATTATCAAGGGCATCCTTGAAAGATATTTCCGGCGGCTTGTAATTATTTAATTTTAATGGTACTCTGCTTTGTATTTCATAAAGTTTTTGCTCAAAGATATCACTTACTCTCAAAATATATCACCTGCCTGTATCTAATGAATAGCTGAAATACTAATTTGGATTTTTCACGCAAGCCATTTATATAAATCACGATAATAGATGTTCACAATAATAGATGCTCACAATAATAAATGTTCATTACTAAATTCCATTTACGTGATGTTATATTTTCAGCATTACCAAACTATATAAGGTATATCGGAAGTATAATGACAGTACTTAACAGTAAATGCTTTATTACATACTACATACTACATAACACATAACATATAACATATAACATATGTTAAATAGTAAATATTAAAATAGTACATAGTAAAATCAGGAGACTTCTTTTTTCACCCTTCTTACAAACTTTGAACATGCTTTCTTAATTCTTCCGTCATATTTTCTTACTGTAAACAGCTGGCAAAGACCCATGGCTCGGTCTTCTAAATGTAAAGTATCAAATATTATGAAGTTTTCGCAATCAACACATGTATTGATTCTTCTTCTGATAGATTTTAATGCTGGCATATATCTGTGTTTGGAACATACATAATCACAGGATACAACTCCCTTTTCTATGCATAGAATATCATTGTTTATAGTTATTGATGTTCCTTTTAAACAATTATTGCACGTTCTTTTTGGTTGCAAATTATTCTCCTCCCAACAGCTATTACTTGTTTTTTTATATAATTCTCATTGGATCAGGACGTAAAGTTTGCCCTTAACAGTTGAGATTAAAAGAATGCCCAAGGATATTATTTTTTCAGTTAACCTTTTACATTTTTTATAGTGCATGAAGTTATCCAATATATTTATCTTAAAAGTATATCTATTATAACATTGCAGGTCTGTCCGTGGTAGGATATGGGAAATAATATTCGTAAATTTTGTTTTAAAATCACCAGTACTAATGTATAATAATAAGCAAAATCCTTTTCTTAAAGCATTTTAAGCAAGATATTTAAGAGTTTTCATATATTAAAAATTATTTATGGGAAAGGGGAACTTTATGAAAAAACCGATAATTCACAGAAAAAGATATATACCTGATGAAGTTGTTGATATAACGGGAGATGAGCTTGTTTACAGGGACGAAGACCTTTTGATAACAAGATGGAAGCCTATCAGGGAGCGTTCGGATATTTCCGGTGGCATTTCTTATACCTTTTTGAAGGAAGGCTACAAAATAAGTAAATTTATAGGACCCTCCGGAGAATTTATATATTGGTATTGCGATATCATAAATGTTGTATATGATAAAGAGCAGGACAAGTATGTCCTGGTGGATCTGATTCTGGATGTAAAAATATCACCTGAAGGGGCTATTGAGATTCTTGATGCGGATGAACTTGCCGATGCCCTTGACAAAGGTATTATAACGAAGGAAGAAGCCTGTAAATCCCTTCGCATACTTGATAAAATATTAAAAAAGGCATACGAGGGGCAGTTTCCGCCCGAGATTTGTATGAGGGAATAAATGCAACAAGGTTTCTTAAATATAAAAAGCATGACATATAAGGAGAACATCAATTATGGAAAGATTTATTGATCTGCATACCCACTCTACTGCTTCAGATGGAAGCATGAGTCCTGTGGAGCTTATAAGGCATGCGAAAGCATCGGGACTTGCGGCAGTTGCTTTAACCGACCATGATACTGTAGATGGGATACCGCAGGCAATAGAGGAAGGCAGAAGCCTTGGTATAGAAGTGGTTGCAGGTGTTGAAATCAGTGTTGATTATAGCCCTGAAATGCACATGTTAGGGTATTTTTTTAGTGATGCATACAGGAATGTTGAACCTCTGCTTGAGCGTCTTCGAAAAAGCCGGGAAGAGAGAAATCCCAAGATAGTGGAAAAGCTGAAGGGGCTTGGATTTGATATTTCGTTGGACGATGTTAAAAATGAGTCTAAGGGTAAGGTGGTCGCAAGACCTCATATTGCATCAGTCTTGTTGAAAAAGGGTTATGTACGCAGTATCCAGGAAGCTTTCGAAAAATATATTTCAAGCGGTAAGCCTGCATATGCAGATAGGGACAAGCTTACTCCGGAAGAAGGCATCAAAGGCATTTTAAAGGCTGGAGGCATACCTGTTATGGCGCACCCTATTTATCTGGGATTAACCCTTGATAAGTTGGATAAACTTGTTGGAGAGTTGGCTGATAAAGGATTAAAAGGTATTGAGGCATACTATGTTGATAATTCTAAGGACTATACAGGAAATTTACTTAGGATTGCCATAAAGCACAATATATTGCCGACAGGAGGCAGTGATTTTCATGGAAGTTTCAAACCGGATATAGCCATCGGAAAGGGAAGGGGAAATCTGCTTGTGCCTTATGAGCTGTTAGATAGGATGAAAAGTCTTGTTAAAACTATGAGTGATTAGAAATCCCGAATGTAAAAAAGCACGGATAAGCACGAAAAAAAAGAAACCCATTGAATGGGTTTAAGGTTAGGGGAGTAAATATTTATGATTAAATTTTTCAATATAGAAGCTTTTTATTGGTAATTAATATAGTGTAAAACATGAATTACTTGGAACTGGTTTTTCGTGGTACATTAAATATTTTATTATATTTATTCTTTTTTTACAATAGTCATTTAGTTCATTGTTTTTTGGGCTTATAGTCCTATGTTGTCATGAAATATGATGTTTAATAATAGCAATTAAGTAGCGATGCTGATGTTAGTTATTTCCAATCAAACAACTTGACAGTATAGTTTAAAGTGGTATAATAAATAGGCGTAATAAATCTGTTGTTAACGACCTTTCCGTGAGAAGGGTTATTTTTATCGGAACTGTTGGTAGCAATAATGTGACAAAGTAACGGGCGGTATAATATAATGGTTAAGGAACAAAAAAAGATTGTAGCACAAAATAAAAAGGCAAGGCATGAATACTTTATCGAGCAAACCATTGAAGCAGGCATTGTACTGTCAGGTACGGAAGTTAAATCCATCAGGCAGGGTAAAGCCAGCTTAAAGGATAGCTATGCCAATATAAAAAACGGTGAAGTATATATTTACAATATGCATATAAGTCCTTATGAGCAGGGGAATGTATTCAACAAAGACCCTTTAAGGGACAGGAAGCTTCTTTTGCACCGTTATGAGATCAACAAGCTGATAGGATACATTCAGCAGAAGGGTATGGCATTGGTTCCGGTACAGTTGTATTTTATAAAAGGGAAGGTGAAGCTGGAATTGGGTATCGGCAAGGGTAAAAAGCTCTACGACAAGAGAGAGGATATTGCCAAGAAAGATGCCCAGAGGGAAATTGACAGGAAGCTTAAGGAAAGTTTAAAATAGGTTATAAACTCAACTTTTTCACTTATAGTATTTTGAGGCTCTGGTTGCTCACAAGTTAAGGGCAAAAAGTTTACTTTTTGACCGCGGTGAGCAATGCTACGTTAGTGGCAAAGAGACCATAAATATTGTGGGAAAGTTGGGGGTGCAAAATTTAATATGGGGGCGTACTGGTTTCGACGGGATTGTTGAGACTTGAATAGCGGGTAGAGGATTCTCGTTGGCCTCTTAAAAAACGAGAAACATAAAATAAACGCTAAAAACGATAATTTCGCTTTAGCTGCTGCCTAATTAGGCAGCCCGTCAGTCCGGGGTTCCTGCACCTCGGGTAGCTGGCGTCATTAAGTCAGGCCTTTTGCATGGGAAGGTCAAATGCTAGAACTGCCGCAGTTGTAGCCTTGAGTTGCGGTGGATTTTAAAGGCTACCGATGTTTAAAGCCTGTCCTTGGGCGTTAGATTGAGGGAATTTTAAAATGAGGACTGCACCCGGAGAAGTTCTTGTGGATATGGTTTCGGACAGGGGTTCGACTCCCCTCGCCTCCACCATATAAGAACGCTAATTTTGATACAGTGGATATCAACATTAGCGTTTTTATTTTGTGCCCATAAACGGCTTGAAATAAGGATTTTCTGCACTTTTCTGTGGAAACGGCGAAAGCGTATGGGTCCGCTGAAACAAAAAATACACCCTTTATCCGAGTAATTTTGCCCTGCCTGATACCCTCGCTCAACGATTTATAGAGGGGTGTGCAAAATATCGGAGGGGGTGTGCATTTTTTTGGAGGGGTGTGCATCTTCGCAAACGATAGGGTGCAAAA
>CAYPCH010000112.1:0-12180 GCA_964409165.1 uncultured Oscillospiraceae bacterium
GTCAATATTATGGACTGTATTAATTATAAATCTTTCCATGAATAATTCAGGTTAATTTATATTTTCTAACATATTTTTATATGTAGCTTTATAGTTTGATACTGCTTCGTTTACTTGGAGTCCAAGTTTATACGCTAGCCTTACAGGAACAGCATTTCCTATTTGTTTGTACTTTTCTCCGAGACCGCCCACGAATTCCCAATCATCAGGGAATGTTTGTATCCTTGCGTACTCTCTTACTGTAAAAGGTCTTGTTTCCTCGGGATGACATCGTTCAGTTTGTTTCTGAGAAGGTGAACAAGTCAAGGTAAGACATGGTTCATCCCATGATATCCTTCTTGCCATACCAGTTCGACCTCCACCAGAATAAAAACTTTTACCCATATAAGATTTTTGAATTTCTAGTGGCAAATCTCGCCAATATCCTCCTGGCGGTACAAGTAAAAGTACTTGTTTTTTATTGTTGGAATATTGTTGACCTTCTGATTTTGGAACATTTTTCAGGGCATCCCTTAAAACTTTAATTGTCTTATCCTTTTCCGGAAATTTAAAAATTACGTTTGGTTTAGTACCCACAATCACAACCCTTTCCCTTTTTTGTGGTACTCCAAAATCTACAGCATTTAGTAATTTGTATTGAACATCGTAACCTAAATCTTGTAATATATTAATAATAGTATCAAATGTTCTTCCGCTGTCATGGCTTATAAGTCCTCTAACGTTTTCGGCCATAAATAGTACAGGGTTAACTTCTTTTATACATCTTGCAAATTCATAAAATAAAGTTCCTCTAGTGTCGTCAAATCCAAGTTTTTTCCCCGCATAACTAAAAGCTTGACAAGGAAATCCCCCAGTTACAACATCTACTTTTGATCTAAAATGCTTAAAGTCAACTTTACGAACATCATTGTTTATGATATTCCAAAGTGGTCTGTTTTTCTTTAGAGTCTCACAACAATAACGATCTATCTCAACATGAGCGACTGTATTTAATCCTGCTTGTTCAAGTCCAAGAGCTAAACCACCTGCGCCGGCAAACAACTCAATAGCTGTTGTAGCCTGATGAAAAGAATTTGTTTTATGCAGTTGGTAAACTTTCGCTTCTTCATTCACATTGTTGAAGCTGTTATCATTTAACATAATCTCAAAAGGCTCAATTTCAAGCATATTGCAAAGATTTGAAACATTGCTTTTTATGGGGTCAAATTTTTCTGAAAGCATTAATGAAAGTTGGTTTTTGGTTATGTTTAACATTTTAGCTAACTGAGTTTGAGTTTTAATATTTTTTTTAGACATTGCTTCTCGTACTTTAATTTTATCAATATACATTATTACTCCTCCATACGAAGAACACAAGTTCTGTTATGAATTAATATTAACAAATAATATCCGTATTAGCAATATATTTTTATGAAATATTAAAAAACATAAAAATAAGAATGGCACTAATCTATGGAATGAGTGGCTTTTGAAGTCCTCTATAATTTAGAATAAAGCTAATATTATTACTTTTGTAAAAGTCTTATCAATAAAAATGTCTAATATTAATTTCATAATTAAAAGCTGAATTTTACCCAATAACCACATTAACAAGCCTTGCGCCAAGTGCATTTTCTGTTTGACAATGCACATGGTCAGTGCCTGCTTCCCATGGGAACAGGCTTTTTTGAAAAAATTATCAAGGTTGAACGCTACTCTCGGCAAGTAACCCAAGTCTTCAAGCAATGTAAAAAGAGGAAAGAAAATAGCCATTGGAGGAAGCATTACAGAAACAACCCACGCCAGTGTCCTGTAGACACCCATTACAACCAATCCATGAAGCCAAGAAGGTGTGCCCACAAAGGTACACAATTCTGTCAATCGATCCTCAACCCAGAAGAGGAAAGAGGCAATTAGTGAAGAGGGGTAATTGGCACCTGTAATGGTGAGCCAGAAAACAATACCTAAAAGCCCTATCATAATCGGAATTCCGAATATTCTTGATGTAAGAATGCTGTCAATTCTCCGATCTGTCCGGTTGTACTTTTCACTTTGAAAAGTTAGAACCTTACTGCATATTTTTTCTGCCGTACAAACGATATGGGACACAATCTTATCCCTAAAAAGTTCATGATCAATACCTGCGGCATTTAATATTTCTTGTGCCTCATTTATTTTCTGTACAATTGTAAAGTTTTTTATCAAATCATAATCAAGGTACTTTTGAAGAGACTTTAAAAGGTCAGTATCTCCATCAAGAAGCTTTAGTGCAACCCATCGGCTGTTAAGTTTGTCTTCGAGGAGCTCTCTTACCGATGGCTCTAAAATATCAATTGCATGTTCAATTGTATCATCGTATTTGATTTTTACAGGATATGTAGCTGTTTTTTTATTTGTGACATCGTATACTGCATCCATCAAATCATTGAGACCTTTTCCGCTTCTTGCGCTGGTGCCGATAACAGGTACGCCAAGTTGCTTTGAGAGTTCCTTTATGTTTATGTTTATTTTCTTTCTTTTTGCCTCGTCAAGAAGATTTACACATACTATTACATCCGATGTTATTTCCAAAGTTTGAAGAACAATATTCAAATTTCTTTCAAGACAGGTTGCATCGGTCACAATTACAGTGGCATCTGGATTGCCAAAGCATATAAAGTCTCTTGCCACTTCTTCTTCTATAGAGCTTGCCATTAAAGAATAAGTACCGGGTATATCTACCATGGTAAAATTCCTGTCCTTATGTTTATACTTTCCCTGAGCGTTAGTGACAGTTTTACCGGGCCAGTTTCCTGTATGCTGGTTTAGACCTGTCAGACTATTGAATACAGTGCTTTTTCCTACATTAGGATTTCCCGCAAGGGCAATTACTTTATCTTCAGAATTGGTGCGCACGATTTTAAGGTTTGTTTCCAATACTCCGGAACCTGTCGTTTGGCTTGTCAGACCCATTTTGATAATACCTCCTTGTTGCGTGCTCTAAAGAGCTTCAATAAAAATTTTTGAGGCTTCTTCAGAGCGCAGAGCTATAACTGCACCACGTATATGATATGCAATTGGATCCCCTGAAGGACTTTTTTGCAATGCTTCTACTTCGGTATCGCAGATTAACCCCAAATCCAGCATCCTTCTGCGGGCTATTCCATCAGAAGTAAGCATCCTCACTTTGCCTTTTTTACCTAAAGGCAAATAATTAAGCGGTATATAATTATTTTTCATTGAACATACCTCCTGCACATATTATGTTTATATTTTATTAGGCCTCTTGGAGTGAAATGAAAGAGGCAAAATTCAGTACCCTCGATGGGTGCTCAATTTTATTAGCGCCATTTCCTAGAAGGAAATCTGGCAAAAAGCTTTGGGACTAATTTTTTCCCTATATTAACATATGTAAAGTAAAATCAATATGTTACGTATGTTTAAATAGCATAAGGAGGGATTACGCATGTATTATGCATTATGTATATTTTAATTAATAAAAAATGTTACAATTTATGTTACAATTTATATGTACGGAAAGTTTAACTTTATTAAAGCAATAGGGGTGCTTGCTCATGCTCGAGAAAGGCTGGATATTTGATAATAAGTATGAAATATTGGAAGTATTGGGTTCAGGCGGAATGGGAACCGTATATTTGGCTAAAAATGTACGACTGGATAGTCTATGGGCAATTAAGGAAGCGCACAAGGAGAAGGGCAAAAAGATCAACTTGCTGGCAGAGCCTAATATTTTGAAAAGGCTTAACCATCCTTCGCTCCCAAGGATTTTTGATATTATTGAGGGTGAAAACCATATTTATATCATATTGGATTACATAGAAGGAACAACACTAAAAGAACTCCTTGAAAAGCAAGGGAGATTTCCAGAAGAAACAGTTACTGATTGGGCAAAACAGATTTGTGAAATACTTGATTACCTGCATAGTCAAAAACCTAATCCTATAATATATAGGGACATGAAACCTTCAAATTTAATGCTTTCCAATGATGGGAAAATCACGCTGATAGATTTTGGTATAGCCAGGGAGCATAAGGAAAATTCCTCTCAGGACACAACATACATAGGAACTAAAGGATTTGCAGCACCTGAACAATACGGATTGTCACAAACTGACGAAAGAACTGATATATATGGTCTTGGAATGACGCTTTACAATTTGCTTACCGGAAAAAGTCCAAATGAGCCACCTTATGAAATTATACCAGTTAGAAGCTTAAGCAAAAAGTACTCAAAAGGTATAGAACATATTATCGAAAAATGTACCCAGCAAAACCCGCAAAAAAGATATAAAACAATTAGCCATCTGGTTGGTGATTTAAACAATATTGATAAGATTGTGGATAAAAATAGGAAAAACATTAAACCAAATATCTTTAAAACTGCCGTTATTGTTCTTACCGTCCTTTTTGGAGTTCTTGCATTTATTGGCTGGACTAAAATGAATGCTCTGTCGGATAAAAATTTGTTTGTAGCAATAAAGAACCCGGGTGGTTTTTGGCAAGATAGCAACCCATATATAGGAATATTGGGAATCATTGGCTTGGTAATTATTTTAGCTGTGCTTATGTCAAAAAAGGTAACAGGCGTTATTACAAAAATAAAAAGAAACGCTAAAAGAAACGTTGATGGTTTGTTTTATGAAGAAAATAGGCTTGATAATGAAGAAGACAATATAGCAAATAAAGAAAGCAGTATAGCTAATAAAGGGGATAGTAATGATAATATAAAAGCAAAATCGGTGTTTTCAGCAATGGATTCAGATTTAGAAAAAGAACTGAAGGATATTAAGAACAAACTAAATAAAAATGAGCCCGATAAAACTACCGCGGATAATGCTGTTGAAGATACTGTATTGCTGGATGAAAATGAAAGACCTTAATAAATATTCTATTTATATTTTAAATATATTGAAAAAATTATGATTTTAATATATTATTTTCTGAAAATTTATCGTATAATATTAAATATTGGAAAGATTTTAATAATTATTATAGACAAAACAATAGCAGGCGATGAATATTTTATATCGCCCTTTTAATTTTTTGATTTGTAGCATTTTTATATAAAGAAATATATAAATATCAAACCAGAAATTTGTCGAAGGATGCTGGTTTTCAGGGGGAGAGCAATATGTTAAAAGTAGCTGTAGGACATAGTGAAGATGTTATTATTGAAGAAGCTGTCCGGGAAGTTTTAGATCAGATTCGAGCCTCTTTAGGAGATTTAGTTCCCCAAGCAGGCATACTATTCTCTGCTCTGGATTGTGACCATTCATACATATTAAAAAAGATACGTTCTGAGTTTCCGTCTATTGAACTTATAGGGTGCACAACAGACGGTGAAATGTCTTCTGTTTATGGTTTTACAGAGGACTCAATCAGTCTTATGGTTTTTGTTTCGGATTCGGTTGAAATACGTGCAGGATTAGGAAAAGGTTGTACGGTACGCGGAAAAGAAGTAGGCATTGAGGTTGCTTCTATAGCCCGTGAGGGGTTAAAGCACTGCCGTAATGAGGAGCAATTTGCGATTGTTCTTCAAGATCCTCTGAATGCAGGTATATTGGAAATTGAAAAGGGTATTGAAGAAATACTGGGACGGAATTTTCCTTTGATCGGTGCTGCTTCTGCGGCTCATTCCAAAAAGAAGAATACACTTCAGTTCTATAATGATGATGTTGTGACCGATAGTGTTGTACTGTTGCTTTTTGCAGGTCCTGTTGTATTTTCATGCGGTATTCAGGGCGGACATGCTCCTATGGGAGGAAAAGAAGTGATAACATCGGCAAACAAGAATGTCATTTATACTATTGGGAATAGACCGGCATTGAAATATTTTGAGCAATATGCAGGGAGCGAGCACAGCTTGTTTATGAACTATTGTTTTGCAATATTTCCGAAAGACAGGGAAGGTTTTTATGTACGGAGTGCTCCTTTTTGTGATCCTGAAACAGGAAGTGTAACCTTAAACGGTATCGTTGAGCAAGGGGATTATGTACAGATTGGATCAGTTGATAAGGAGACGTGCATAGATTCATGTACACAATCTATACGGATGGCACTGGAAAACTATCCAGGTTCAAGACCTTCGGCGGTTCTTCTGTTTTCATGTGCAGGAAGGAAGATGATGTTGGGTACACAGGTAATAAAAGAAACTCAAACGGTAGAAAAATATTTGGGGGGAATACCTTTTAGCGGATTTTATTCCTATGGAGAGATAGGACCTCTTTCAAAAGGCAGTAAATCGCTTTTTCATGGAACTACTTTTATAACACTGCTTATTGGATCTGCTTAGTAATGTTGAAATATAACTTCTATTGCTATTGCATTTTTAACATTATGAAAGACTGGAAATAAGTATTGATTGAAAGTACTGGTATTTCGTTTTAAGAAAAATCTGCTGGAGGCTATAAAGTTATGGATGTACTTGAATATAATAAACGTATTGCAGAGTTGGAAAAAGAAAACCGCATATTGAAGAAAAAACTTGCGCGAAACGAAGTAAACAGGGCAATGCTGGAGGAAATGCTGGAAACCCATTCAAATACATTAAAGGCGCGAATGATTGAGTTGGAAGAATCCCGGGAGTTAATTAGAATATCGGAAGCCCGGTATCGTCAACTTGCCCATCGGGATGAACTCACAGGGCTCCCTAACCGTACATTCTTTTTGGAATTTATGGTACAAGGTCTTTCCCGTGCGAAATCTTCCAGGAGTTGTACCGCAGTGTTTTTTATAGATCTGGACAGGTTTAAGCCTATTAATGACAATTTTGGACATGATGCAGGGGACATAGCTCTTACTCAAATAGCAGGACGCCTGCGTGCATGCGTGGAGAATAAGGGTATGGTAGCAAGGATCGGCGGTGATGAGTTTGCAATTCTTCTTGAGGATATTACTGTTTGTGATGCTTCGAGAAATATGGCAGATAAAATTATAAACATGATGTCCAAGTCTTTCCTTATTTCAGGACAATTGTGTCAGATTGGTGCGAGCATTGGTATCAGTTTGTATCCCTATGATGATGACGAACCGGAAAGACTCCTTCATAAAGCTGACATTGCTATGTACAGTGCTAAGAAAAGCGGTAGCAATAATTACAGGTTTTACAATGAAATAAAATCCGGGTCTCGCGGCGAGAATTGCTCAAATTCATGCCGTTTACCATTTCATATAACATCATAGCCTTGTTTTTGGAATACTACTTGGAATAACTATATTGAATGCGATAAAGATTTTACATCACACTTCAATTTCACTAATTCCTTAATGCAACATCAAGAATTTGGACAGAGAATCCCGTATTAACATGATTGTTGCTCCATGAATACTATGATATATGAAAATATTCTTGGAGTGGGTTTTTAATGATTTTTTTTGGAACAGCTGAAGGCAAGGAAGATTCTATTGATAATGTTTTAGAGACTTTTGGCTATGCATATGATTCGGAGCAGGATATATTCTATTCTGTTTTAGAACATGACCATAAGCATTACCTTTAAAAATAGTGAAATGTGCAGGGCATTTGTTAATGGATTAATAAAAGCGGGTTATAATTCTGATGAAATCTTTGCGTTAGAAAGTGAAATTCAGCTTGTATTCGATAAGCCACGTACAACTCAGCCGGTTACACGGACAGAAGTCATAGAAAAGTTCAATCAAATGAAAAACAAGCTTTTGTGTGACAAGTACTTAGAACTTACAAAGGGTTATGCTGGCATTCAGGAAAAATTGAAAGCTGTCAAGGCAAAAGAGCCTGACCTGTATAAGAGCATTTTGAATATTGGTAAACCGAAAGACCTGTATAATATATTTGAAGCGATTAAAGACTATCTCGATTAGCGGGGATTAATAGGTATTACAGCAAGAGGGGTTAGAATATGTATACATTGAAGCGCTTAAGTAAGGTTTTTGAATCATCGGAAGAAATTCCTTTTGATGATTCTTCAAGGATTATTTTAATGAGTGACTGTCATAGAGGCGATGGAAGTTGGGCAGATGGTTTTATGAAAAACCAGCATATTTATTTTGCTGCACTGAACCATTATTTTAATGAAAACTATACTTATATTGAGTTAGGCGATGGGGACGAACTTTGGGAAAACAGAAGCATTGAAAATATTATAAATATGCATAGCGATGTTTTTTGGAAGTTGTCGGAGTTCGTACGTACTGGAAGAGCACATTTCATATTTGGGAATCATGATATGGTTAAAAGAAAATATGGTTTTATAAAATCTGGCAGCAGCAGTAACTTTGATGAACGTAAAAGAGGTTATATCCGCTTGCTTGAAAATGTAACGGCTAAAGAAGGATTGATATTGAGGTATAAAGCAACCGAAGACAGGATATTTCTGATTCACGGGCATCAGGCTGATTTTCTGAATGATAAACTGTGGCGGGTGGGCAGATTCTTTTCGAGATACCTGTGGAAGCCACTTGAGATGATTGGAGTTAAAGTTCCTATAAGTCCTGCACAGAATTTTAAAAAAGAGATGTCGGTAGAGAAAAGGCTTATTGAGTGGACAGTAAAAGAAAATCATATGCTTATTGCAGGACACACTCATAGACCTGTGCTTCCTGAAACGAATGGATCACTTTATTTTAATGACGGAAGTTGTGTGCATCCCCGTTGCATAACAGGAATCGAAATTACAGAGGGGAACATAGCACTTGTTAAGTGGAGTGTCAGGGCGAAGGACGATGGTTCTTTGTTTGCAGGAAGAGAAGTGCTTGCAGGACCGAAAAGGCTGAAAGATTATTTTAATAATCTGGTTTATGAGGGTACTACAATCATGTAAGAAGAGGAGCGTATTATGTTTGCATTTAAGTTCAATAATAAATTTATGATGGGGGTTGCAACGGCCAGCACGCAGATTGAGGGAGGGGACACGGGCAATACATGGTACAAATGGTGTGAAGATGGACATATAAAGGATTCTAGCAGTTGTATTACCGCATGTGACCACTGGAACAGGGTGGAAGAGGATACGGAGCTTTTGAAAGAATTGAATACACAAACATATAGAATGAGCCTTGAGTGGAGCAGGCTAGAACCCTCTCCAGGGAGTTTTTCGAACGAAGCGATGGAACATTACAGAAATGAAATACAGCTTTTGCGAGACAGTAATATAAAGCCGCTGGTTACGCTTCACCACTTTTCAGAGCCCCAGTGGTTCCAAGATGCGGGTGGATGGCTAAAGCCAGAAAACTCCGAGCATTTTATGGAATACGCAAGATATGCAGTTAAAAACCTTGGTGATATGGTTAATGAATGGGTGACATTCAATGAGCCGAATGTTTATGTGAATTTAGGCTATGTAATGGGATGCTTTCCACCTGGGATAAGAGACCTGTGGGGGTCATTAAGAGTCAAAACAGAACTCATTAAAACACATGTAAGGCTTTATGCCCTGATACATAAGATACGGCAGGACAAAAATTTTAAAGGGAAGACAAGAGTTGGTACAGCAATGCATATACGTGTTTTCGATGGAGTAAGTTTTATAGGAAGAAAAGTTGCAAGTATTGTTGATTATGTGTTCAATAAGATGTTAATGGAAGGAATGACTACCGGCAAGTTGCTGTTTCCGCTACCGCACAAGGGATACAAGGCTAAGAAGGGCAGGTATGTAGATTTTCTGGGAATAAATTATTACACAAGAAATATAGTTGAGTTTGTATTCGACCCTTCAAACTATTTCTATAAATTCAGAAACGATGATAATTTGAACAAGACAGACCTGGGGTGGGATATCTACCCTGAAGGTATATACAGCGTTTGTAAAAAGTATTACGGCAAATATAGGATACCAATTTATATAACTGAAAACGGAATTAGTGATAAACATGACAATAGAAGGCCGGATTTTATTATAGATAATTTATATTATATCAATAAGGCTATTGGTGAGGGCGTACCGATAGAGCGTTATTATCATTGGACCTTGATGGATAACTTTGAGTGGAATGAAGGTGAAACTGCAAAATTCGGTTTGTATGAATGCGACTTCAAAACTCAGGAAAGAAAAGAGAGAAAAAGCGCCCGGTTATATGCCGGTATATGTAAGTCAAAAGAAGTGACAAAGGAAATGATAAAGGAATTTTATACAGATAAAGAAATGGCAAGAAAATGATAATAGTGCATTCCTAAAGAAAATTGAAGTGCGATGTAAAATCTTTATAGCTTCAATATAGCTGCAAAGCAGGAAACCTGATAAATTATAAGCGACTGGTTTCCCTTTCGAGCGAAGGGGAAGTCAGCCGCTTATGATAGTTTATCTTAATGCTTTTGCGCGTTCTATATTTATTCTTTTTCCTTTTATCTGCGAATTTTTCATTATAGTCAAAACATCTTTTGCATTTTCCTTTGGAACTTCAACAAATGTATATTTGTCATAAACATCTATGGTACCTATTATTTTTCCCTTTATACCCGTTTCGCCTGCAATAGCTCCGACAATATCTCTAGGCCTTACTTTGTCTATTCTGCCTATGTTGATAAATAAACGTACCATTCCTGATTCGGCGCCCGTACTGACTAATTCGTCATCTTCAGTGTGATCTCGATTATCTTTTTCTCTTTCAACAATAATCTTAATAAGAGCGGCGGCTATATCAACAGAAGCAAAGTCTTCGTCCATTAAGTGTTCAACTATTTTTGTATAATCATTTAATCCGCCTTCTGAGATTGCCGATTTTATATGCTCCATAAACCTCATTGCCTTGTTTTCCTCTATATCGCTTGCAGTGGGTACAGGTTGCAGATTTATTTTTGTGTTGGTATACCTTTGTATATCCTTGAGCGAAAACATTTCTTTTCTTCCGGAAACCAACGTGAAAGCACGTCCTGTACGTCCTGCACGTCCTGTCCTGCCGATACGGTGCACATAATATTCTTCGTCCTGTGGTACATCAAAATTTAACACTGCTTCTATATCATCCACGTCTATGCCTCTGGCTGCAACATCGGTTGCTACAAGAACGTCAATTCTCCCATTTCTGAATGAGCCCATAACCCTGTCACGGGCAGTCTGGTTCATATCGCCATGCAGACCATCTGCCATATAACCCATTTGTTGCAGATTACTTACAAGCTCATCTACCTTTCTCTTGGTGTTGCAAAAAACTAGAGACAGCTTGGGATTATGCAGGTCAAGAAGTCTGCTTAGAACCTCTGTCTTTTTTGCCTCACGTACTTCATAATAATTCTGTTCTATGCTGGGGACTGTCAGCTGTTTGTGCACTACCTTTACCAGTTCAGGATCCCTTTGATACTGCTTTGTCAAACCCATGATTTCGTTGGACATGGTTGCAGAAAACAGAACTGTCTGCCTTTGTTCGGGAACATCTTTAAGGATTGTTTCGATATCACCCCTGAAACCCATATTGAGCATTTCATCTGCTTCGTCTAGCACTACCATAATTACCGAGTCCAGCTTTAATGTTCGTCTTCTCATATGATCCATTACCCTACCGGGAGTGCCTATTACTATTTGGACACCTTGCTTAAGTGCTTTTATCTGACGGTCAATAGGCTGTCCTCCATATATGGGGAGGGTTTTAATGCTGTGCATGTATTTTGAAAACTTCCTTATTTCTCCTGAAGCTTGTATTGCCAATTCCCTCGTAGGACACAATACAAGAACCTGCAGAGCTTTGTTGTTCGGGTCAATCTTTTCTAAGGCAGGTATTCCGAAGGCAGCCGTTTTGCCTGTACCTGTCTGGGAATGACCTATCATATCCCTGCCTGACTTTATTATGGGAATACTTTTGGTTTGAATAGACGTAGCTTCTTCATATCCCATATCTTCAACGGCCTTTTGTATTTCGCTGGAAAGCTCCATTTGCGAAAATTTCATTTTATCCATTTATCCACTTCCTTACATATTTTCAGCACATCTTCTTATCATTATTTCCGGATTAATCCTGATCTATAATAATAAAATATATAAGGACATTCATTCATATCCTTCCGCAATACAACATTACTTTTATTTTATAAAGAAACTGTAAATACAGATTAGATTGAAAAGAAGAGTCTTTCGTCAAATTCAGAGCTCTCCGTGTCCTCTATTCCAAAACAATTTGAGATTATTATATGTCAAGAAATAAGCATATCCATTATTTACATATTGCTGACTTAATTACAATATCACAATAAACGATTTTTTGCAAGTATTTTATGCGAATGATGAAGATATA
>CAYPCH010000113.1:0-12074 GCA_964409165.1 uncultured Oscillospiraceae bacterium
GTTATAAATTTAGTTGTTGCATTATGATTATCCGGAGGCAGGAGCGATGAAATTATATGAAAAGTTAAATATACTAAGAGACTACATAAGAGCACTTGGAAGTGTTGCTGTAGCATTTTCAGGAGGTGTTGACAGTGCTTTTTTACTTAAGGTTGCATATGAGGTTTTGGCAGATAAAGCAATTGCAGTTACAGCAAGGTCTTCAACCTTTCCGCAAAGGGAATACAAGGAAGCAACGGATTTTGCAGAAAAACTTGGAGTAAGGCATATAACAATTGATTCTGAAGAGCTTGACATTGAGGGGTTTTCACAAAATCCTGCAAACAGGTGTTATTTTTGTAAACATGAGCTTTTTTCAAAAATTCTGGAAGTTGCAATCAAAGAAGGTATTGAATATATTGCAGACGGTTCAAACACTGATGATTTGGGAGATTATAGACCAGGGTTAAAAGCAGTAAATGAGCTGAAGGTTGTAAGCCCTTTAAAGGAATCATTGATGACAAAGGAAGATATAAGGCTTTTATCCCGAGAAATGAACCTTGCTACATGGAATAAGCCTGCTTTTGCGTGCTTGGCATCGAGATTTCCTTATGGACAGGAAATAACGGCTGAAAAGCTTAAAATGGTGGATCATGCCGAGCAGTACCTTTTGGATTTAGGATTCAGGCAGGTAAGAGTAAGACACCATGGAGATATTGCCAGAATAGAGGTTTCTGCAGATGAAAGAGCAAAGTTTTTTGACTTGAAGACAATGGACAATATATCGGATAGATTTAAAGAAATAGGTTTTATATATGTATCTTTGGATTTAAAGGGGTACAGAACGGGAAGCATGAATGAGACATTGGTGCTAAAGGAGGAGTAGTAGTATTAGTAGTATTATGTAAATTTTATAACCATAAAACATATAATGTGTAACCTTTTTTTTGCTCTCTAATATAATAATAGTATAAAGCATCCAAGTGCCCTGTAACAGAATTCATTTCTAGAAGCGGAGCACAACAGAGGAAGTGCATTTTTAACATTATGAAAGACTGGAGATTAGTGGCTAGTGACTAGTAATTGATAATGTTAAAAGCACCAGGATAAAAAGTGGAAAGATACACAGGCGCTATACTAACGTATATTAGGTATTATGTAAAAAGGAGGTTTTTTTATGTCTGGTTACGAACATGGAACGAAAATTGAAGCCGGTCAGATCTTGAATCCTGACTGTTTTCCACCACCAAACGAATTGGTATGCATACAGGTACCAAAGGTATTTGACCAGGTTGCATTAAGAGATTGTGTTACAAGAACTGTTATGCTCAGGAGAGGGGAGGATCACTGTCCGCCTGTATTTGCTTTTGAGGGTGCAACAGATTTTGACATTGTTGAGGTAAAAGTTATATCAAAAACAGATTCATTGACAAAACCCGGTTATAAAAAACTTAAGATTTTTGTAAAGATAAGGTATACCATACACTATTCAGATGGAGAAGATCAGAAGAGCCAGTGTGATGAGGCAACTTTCAACCTTACAATTAATGAGATATATTGTCCAAGTTGCATTGCACAGGTTGGAGTAATAAAATCATCTGACGATTTCTGGGGAGCACCGAAAAAGACATTGGATCCCGACGGTACATTGATTAAGGTTGAAGCTCTTGCAGAAGCATTTAATGATGTTCTGAATCAAACAACAGGTATGTTGACTCTTGACATCGGTGTATTTTTTATTGTTAAATGCGAGTGTGTAGTTCAATTGCTTATACCTGCTTACGGCTACTGCCCTGTACCTCCAGAACAGTTAAATCCGGCAATACAGAATTGTAAAACATTTAATGATAAATGCAAAACTCCCTTCCCGACAAAGTTCTTTCCTGACCAGAAATGGAATCCGCTTGACAAGAAGAGGGGCAATGACTAAGGATTGAGTGCTGTACTTTAGAAAAGTGAAATACAGCTAAAAGCGAGTGGGGCTTAAATAGCCCCCAAGCTTTTTAATATGGAGTGAAATTTATGGTATGCTACTATGTAGGATTAGAGTCTAAATCACATGTGTTTCTTTTAGAGCAAAGAATGATCGACGAAGGTATTGTATGTGATATAACATATATGCCGCGGAATATTATGATTGATTTATGCAATATGGGTCTCAAATTCCATGAAACAGAATTAACAAGAGCTATGGATATAATCAGGAGTTCGGGTCTTCCAGGTTGCAGGCTTTACAGGGAAGATTTGCTACCAGATGGTTATTATTATTGTGAAGTTCAAACATAATGTGTTGGTTTGGATATTATGGGCAGTAACAACTTTGAAGCTATGGATTACCGAAATCCATAGCTTTTTTGAAAAAAATAGAGTACCCATCGAAGGTACTCTATTTTGCCGGATTTCCTTTCAGGAAATGGTTCTAATAAGGGGCTTTGACGCCCCTTAAACTTTTATGATGACCATTCCCACCAACTGCGATTTGACTTATACCAGTCAATTGCATTGTTTAATCCGTCTTCAAGCTTATATTTGTTTCCCCAGCCTAAGTTGTTTCTGGTTTTGTAGCTGTTTATAGCATAACGCTTGTCACGGCCGGATCTGTCAGCTACTTTTTCTATGAGGTCTTCGGGTTTTCCTAGAAGCTTCAAAATTTTTCTTGCCATATCCAGATTGGAAACCTCATTTCCTGATCCTATATTATAGATTTCACCTATTTTTCCGAAGAACAGGACTCTGATTAATGCTGTGCAATGGTCAATAACATGAATCCATTCCCTTGTGCTTGAACCGTCTCCATAGGTGGGTATGGGCTTATCGGAAAGCGCATTTAAAATGCAAGTCGGGATGAAATTTTCAGGATGCTGGTGACTGCCGTAGTTGTTGCAGCATCTTGTTATTATTGCAGGGAATCCATAAGCATTATAATAAGTCATTACCATTAAGTCAGCACCAGCTTTTGATGCTGAATAAGGGGTTGTTGGTAAAAGAAGGGATTCTTCAGTAAAATATTCTTCATCATTTTTGGTACTTCCATATACCTCATCGGTTGAAATCTGTATAAAACATTTACCTTTAAAGTCATGTTTACCCCAGAAATATCGGGCACTTTCCAACAATACTGATGTGCCTACTACGTTTGATTGAGTAAAAACATAGGGATTTACTATACTTTTGTCAACACTTGACTCTGCAGCAAAATTAATAATGTAGTCAGGTCTGTGCCTTTTTATAACATAGTTTACAAGCTCCTGGTTACAAATGCTGCCTTTTACAAAGTGATACCGGGGCGATTTCTCAAGTTCTTTTAGATTGTTAATATTGGAGGCATAATTGAGGTTGTCAATATTTACTATTACAAAATCCTTATTACGCCTTAAAAAGTATTTTATGAAGTTGCTGCCTATAAAGCCTGCTCCACCTGTTATCAGCATAACCCTCATATAAACCACATCCTTTTAGAAATCATATAAAAAAAAGTTGTCTTCTTTAGCTTCTATATCCGTTTTGTGATGATTGTTTTTTTCTGGCAGGATATTTTTACTGTCAGTCGTCACAGAAGCAAGCACGTCGTCGGCTACTCTTTTCCAACTAAAATTTTCCTCAGCGCCTTTTCTGGCATTCTTGCCTAACTCAGCAGCCTTATCCGGGTTGGAAATGAGATAGTTTATATAATCCGCCAGTGAATCAGGATTGCTATAATCCTTTAAAACAAGGCCGTTTATATTTTCTTCTATTATTTCTGCATTGCCGCCTCGGTCTGTTGTTATAATCGGAAGGCCTGCTGCCATGGCCTCATAGTGGATTCTCGCGAGAGGTTCGTTCCATTGGGAGGCACATACAAAAACGTCTCCCATATTGAAGTAGGGAGGTATTTCCGATGGAGGTATGAATCCAGTAAAAATAACCGGTGCATTTACTTCTTTTGAAATCGTTTTACAATATTGTGTAAATTCGTCTTCTTCATTTTTTCCATACCATTTGCTGCCTACTATTACAAGGGCTGAATCGGGATAAGCTTCCGCTACCTTTTTCATTGCGTGCAAAACTATATGTGTTCCTTTTTTAGGGTTTATTCTGCTTACATGCAGAACAACTTTTTTATTATCAATGCCGTATTTTTTCTTAAGTTGCATTTTATTGGAGATACCTATAGGTGACCAGTTAGCAGCAAAGTCATCAAGATTAACTCCTGAATATACAACATTAAGTTTGTTTTCGGCCGTGGGATACAATTTTTTTACACCGTCCGCAATGAATATGCTTACCGTGTTGATAAAATCCACTCTGTTTATACATTCAACAGCTTCGGCATAGGAAATTTTACTTGGAGCAAACATTTCATTATGGAGGCTTAGGCTGAACCTTGTATTTGGAAGAACTTTGCTTAAACTTAAAACCCAGCGTGGGCGGTTAAAAACATGTATAAGCTCATAGCTTTCATCCAATAAATACTGTTTTATG
Source organism: uncultured Oscillospiraceae bacterium (assembly GCA_964409165.1). GTDB lineage: Bacteria > Bacillota > Clostridia > Acetivibrionales > Acetivibrionaceae > CAYPCH01. Next base: position 4,441 of record CAYPCH010000113.1, read on the forward strand.
CCGTTTACGTATCTGCCAGAACTCTTTGCAGGTATTCTTATATACCTTATGTCATTTATAGTTTCATCTTTAGAAAGGCTGGGATGCTCTATGCTGAATACAGTTATTTTATGCTTTTTTGAAATATAGGGAAGTATCTCGTTTATATATAATTGAACTGCTCCACCTGAAACAGGAGGAACAGGGAGCTTCTCGGTACATATAAATGCAATTTTCAATTTAATCACCTCTTATTTATATTAATCACGAAAATGATTCTACATTGAAAAAAATTCGTGATGCTGCATTAAAGAATGAGTGAAACTGAAGTGCGATTTAAAAATTCTTATCGCATTCAATACAGTAGAGTGTTCAGCAAAGATATTTTTGTTTTTTCAAGCCTTGATATTTTTTCTAACTTCGATGTGCTTATAGGTTTATTGTTTTTGAAAAGATTTTTTACAAGGCCAAAATACCAGTGAGGATAAAGAAGGTCTATATATAAAAGGTTTTCCTCAGCAGGGCTTAAGGGATTTGCTTCTTTGTACCAGTTTAATATATCTGAAATTGTGCTTAACTCCCATGAACCTTTATTTTCGGCTAGTTTCCCGATGATTTTTCTCAAATCTCTTGCTGGATGATCAAAGGTTACACCATCAAGGTCTATAACATACACACCGTCATCTGTAAGAACTGCATTTCCCTTACCATAATCCTGATGGCAAAGGACTACAGCCTCAGAGTTTTCTTGTGTAAGCTCTGCGTAAGAAGAAGTACTTAAAAGCTTTGAAGCTCTATCAGAAAGCTCAATAATCTCATCAACATTGGCAAGATAAGCATTGTAGCAATGTATAGAAGACTTTTCTTTGGCTATATCTTTCCAGCTTATAAGTTTGTTTTTCATGGATTCATATTGTCCCGGCCATTTTCCTAACTTTGAGGAAATCCTTGCACCCTCAGGGGCTTTATATCCTTTTGTGAATGCATGAAATCTTGAAAGACCTGATACAGCTTTTTTCAGGTTATCCGATGTGTTGAATTCAAGATCGTTTCCAGAGAGCCACTCATATAAAACAAACAACTGGTCATTATAGTTAACAATTAAATTATTGCTTGTATCCCTTATAATGCTCGGAACATTTCCCCCCGAATTTTTTATAAACTCCTGAGCATAAACAGAAAACAAAGCTTTTTCATATGAATGCCTAAGCCTCTTCAAGCACAAGGTTTTATCCTGTGCTTTTATTTTCCATACTGTTTTTATACTTGCACTTTGTACTATGACTATGCTTTCAGGTTTAATGCCATATTTATCTGTTACTTCTACTGCAAGCTTGAACAAATCATTGTTTTGGGCTGTATTGCTTATCAATTTCCTCATTCCTTTCTTAAATTTATTTAGGGATAAGGGAGTCAAAACTGTCCAGAACCTGTGACGCTGTTTTTTCAAAGGTACTCATTTCCTGTATGCGCTTCAGATATTTTTCCGGACTCCATTCCTTGTCCCTTTGGTAGTAATATTTATTTATAGCACCTGTAAACAAATGAGGAAACATCAAGTCCAGCTTGACTACTTTCCATTCGTCTTGTGTCAGAGGATTTTCCGACTGATAATATTCTATAAATTTTTTTGTCAGTTCCAAATTCCAACCACCTGTTTTTTTCATTATTTTATTCAGGAGCTTTCTTATATCCCGCGCTGGAATATCCATTGTAATGGAATCAGTGTCCAGTACAAAAATCTTTCCAGAAGGCTTTATAATAAGATTTCCAGCTGCAAAGTCCTGATGGCACAATCCCCCGGTAACGGTTACTTTATCAACCCAGGATGCATACTCATTACCCCTTAGTCCCTCAATGGCTTTTTTGGCTCTTTCATAAAAGCCGGGAAACTCTTTTATTATTGTCTTGCCGATATTGCTGCTACTATTTTGTGCAAGCTCCTTTTCATAGAAACCGTACATGTCATTTATCTGGTTTTCATAATCAGAAATCCATCTACCAAGGTGTATTTTCGGCTTTGTATCAGGAAGAGGAGTAAAGCCTCTTGAAGCAGAATGGAACTTTGCCAGTTCCTTAACAATGACCTTGAGTTCTTCAGGGGAAGCATATGATGGATTTTTACCTTCTATAGCGTCTGACAGTACATAACATATACCGTTGATATTAACATAATCATCCCCATCTTTTGTTTTATTTACATGAGGTATGTTTATGCCTGCACTGGTTAGGTGTCTTATAGCGCTTAAGATGTATTTTAAGGTTTGTTCAGAGTTTGATATTTTTTTTAATACCTTTAACCCTGTGTCCGTTTGAACCCACCATACACCTTTTTTTCCTTTGTAAGACTCATTGCTGATATTTAAGTGTTTTATGTCGTATTGTTCCAATATGGAGTCAAGTGGTTCCATGCTGATTGAATTCATTTTACTCCTCCTTGTAAAGTCAAATTAATGTCTTAAAGACTTAAATATGCTCTAGTGGTAGTGTTGATGATGCTAGAAAAGGGAAGAACGGGAGGGAGATGTTCTTCCCTTTTTACCAGCAGGGTGTAATGTATCAATATGATGGGTGTATAATACATTACTGATTAACTTGATATCTTGTGTTATTAATCAACATCTATTTCCAATTCTTCTTCTTCTTCTTCTTCTTCTGGCAGGTCATTTTCCCAGGAAACTTTAAAGCTGAATGAACCACCATCTTCGTTTTCGTCGTACTTCACCTTATAATCCAAATCGCTATCCTGAGGTATACTTACTCCTTTTCCTTCAATTAACATCTTTCCGGAAAAAAGTTCAGGAATCATTTTTTTTACATAGTCAGCAAGTTCTGACCTTGAACCATTAAAATTCTCTTGATATTTCATATTGACTCTCCTTCTTTTATTATTTATAAATGCTTCTTTTACATAATATTCAATGACAAATATTATGTTACTTTTTTTATACTAATTTTAATTTTTCGAAAATAAAAAAAGAGTCTTTTAAGACTCAAAAGAAGAAATATATGGAAATACTCATTTCTTATTTAAATTTTTAAGATAATCCGCAGTTATATTGGCAAAACCTGATCCCGGCATTACCGGCTTATTGCCAGATTGTTCATATGTAGTATTTGTCTTTGCATTTGAACTTTGCCTTTTTAGTATTTCAAGCTCTGTTTTAAGAGTAGATAAGTCCGAATTGACTGTATCTCTGTTTCTTGTATCATCTTCTTCACTAATATTATTTTCAAGAACTGTTTGTCGGGCTTCAAGGTTGCCAATTTTCTTTTCAATTTGTTTTATTGACAAAACAATTTCAGCAATACTTTCTGAAATTGTTTTGAAATTATCCTTAATTTGAACTTTAAGGTCAGACAACTCATTCAAATCACTATCTACTGTTAAATTCTTTGGCATAGGTTTCCTGTTTATGTATCCCATTCTATTATATATAAGCATAAACAAATCCCTCCTTATAAGTATTATCAGTATATTTTTCCGTATTAGAAAGTGTTACTCAAATATGGCACTGTTACCATCATGCCAGTATAAAAAAATAAAGCACGGGGCAAAAAAATAGCTTGCCGTGCTTTATTAGGGCCATTTCCTGAAAGGAAATCCGGCCAAAATTTTGTGACCTCGATGGGCACGAAATTTTATTAGGGCCATTTCGGAATTCCTTTCATAAGGAAGCTGAATTGCGATGAAAAATTTTTATCGCGCCCAACATAGTTATTTTAAAATATCAAAGGAATAATTTCTCCCGGTGTTATTGTCCCAATTGTCTGCGCAATCCTTAAAGCATATATTTAATGTATCCGATTCTTCAACAGATATAGTAGTTTCAAACCCTGAAGCTGTTTTTGTCATGGGATAATCATAGGAATTGTCCCAGCTGTTTCCAAAACCTGTATGGACAAATATGTGGGATGCACCACTTTTAGACAACAACCCGTCGTACATAACAGTAATTTTTTCTCCTGGGGTAGGTACAGCAGGTTTAATAACAACACCATTAGATAAATAATCGTTATTGGTTTTAGTTGCTTTAGGCATAATAATCCTCCAATTTTAAGAAATTACTAAATACACTAATGTATTTTTAAAAACATCTTTATTATTATTTACTTTTAAAATAAAAAAATACTTTTAAAGTGTAAAAAAGTTATTTGGAAATATTTATTACTTGAGTCATATTATAAAAGTTGGTGAGTATAATAAAAAGGTTTGACTTCAATGAAAAATTGGGTTCTTAGCATTATTGAAAATAAGAGATAGTAAACTATTTAAATAGTTAAAAAGCAGAAAATAACAAAGTTGATTAAAATTAAGATGAATTAAAGTTGCAAATATTACAAAAGCTTTAATTGGGAAGCCAAAGTTATTAAATTTTATAAGAAACATAATGCAACATAATGATGCAAATACGTATACATGTAAATTGTTAAAATATTATAAGAATTTGTAAGAAATTAATGAAAGGATGAATTTGATGAAAGCAGTTATCATGGCGGGAGGAGAAGGCACCCGGTTAAGACCCCTGACATGCAACAGGCCTAAACCAATGGTGCCTATTGTCAATAAACCTGTTATGGAACATATTATCGAGTTGTTGAGTAATCACAAATTGACCGATATAGCTGTTACACTTCAGTATTTACCTGATTTGATAAAAGATTATTTTGGTGATGGTAAAGAATTTGGAGTAGATTTAAAGTACTATGTTGAGGACACACCAATGGGGACAGCCGGTAGTGTCAAAAACGCAGAAGAGTTTTTAGATGACACGTTTATTGTTATAAGCGGTGACGCATTAACAGATATCGACTTGACTAAAGCCATTGATTTTCATAAAAGAAAAGGCTCTCTAGCTACTCTGGTTCTGAAAAGGGTCGACATTCCTTTGGAGTATGGAGTTGTGGTAACTGATGAAGAAGGTAGGATTACCAGATTCTTGGAAAAGCCAAGCTGGGGAGAAGTGTTCAGTGATACTGTAAATACGGGAATATATATACTCTCACCTATGGTATTGGAATATTTTAACAAGAATGAAATTTTTGATTTTAGCAAGGATCTTTTTCCGATCCTTCTTAGTGAAAAAAAACCTATGTACGGTTATGTTACCGAGGAATACTGGTGTGATATCGGAGACTTGGAAGCCTATAGCCAGGCTCATATGGATGTAATGGACGGTAAAGCGAAAGTAAAAATACCTGGCAGGCTAATAAGAGAAAAAGTATGGGTTGGTGAAGGTGCGGATATTGATGAGAGTGTAGCAATTGAATCCCCATGCATTATAGGTTCAAATACAAAAATTAAAAAGGATTGTGTTATTGGAAGTTATTCTGTATTAGGAGAAAACAACATAATAGGAGAAAGATGCGGTATAAAGAGAAGTGTAGTATGGAAGAACAATGTAATGGATAAAAATGTTCAATTGAGAGGAACGGTCATATGTAACAAGGTGAATTTAAAGGAGAATGTTTCTACTTTTGAGAATTGTGTTGTAGGAGATGACACAATGATTGGTGAGAAGGCTATAATAAAACCCAACATAAAGATTTGGCCCAACAAAATGATTGAGGAAGGAACCGAAATAAATTCGAATCTTGTATGGGGTTCAAAATTTATACGGTCAATATTTGGATTTAGGGGACTGGCAGGAGAAATAAATGTGGATATTACCCCTGAGTATGCATCTAAACTTGGAGCGGCATATGGTGCGGCACTCAAAGGAAAAGGCAAGATCGGAGTGAGTTCCGATGATTCAAATGCGGCAAAGATGCTTAAGATATCCTTTATGTCCGGTTTAATGTCAGCAGGGCTACAGGTATTGGACTTCGAGATACTCCATTCGCCTGTAACCAGATCTGCTGTGAGGTTTTATGGTGCAGATGGCGGTATACACATAAGCACATCAAGCATAAATCCAGGAAGGCTTCATGTAGATTTTCTTGATAGGAATGGGAGTAATATCGACCGAAGTGTTGAGAGGAAAATTGAAAATGCTTTTCAGCGGGAGGATTTTAGCAGATGTGAAGGTGAGTCAATAAAAAACATTGAAGTGATACCTGATTATACACGCTTTTATTTGAGAAATATAATAAATAATACAAAATCTAAGAAGATGGAATATAGAGTTGTACTAAATTCACCATCTGATTTTATTTTGAATACCGTCAGTGATTTATTGACTAGTCTAGGTTGCATAGTTGAAAGAACAAAACTCAGGCTGTATGATAAAAAAGCAGTAAGAGGTAGAAATGATTCTAGCGAATTATCTTATTTTACAAGTGTCGTGAAAAAGGGAGACTTTGATTTAGGTGTATCGCTTGAAGATACCTCAGAAAAAATGATACTGGTTGATAATATGGGAAGAATTGTGACAGAAGATATGTTTATTGCATTGATATCGCTTATTTTATTTAAATCAGTTGAGGGTGGAACTGTGGTGGTGCCTATATCTACCAGCCATGTAGTTGAGAAACTTGCACAGGAGAATAATGGAAAGGTTATACGAACAAAAACATCTCCTCAGGATATTATGAATAAAATGCTGGGGAATGATGTAAAAGGAGAAACTTTTGATCAGTTTACACTACATTTTGATGTGATAGCCGGTCTTGGAAGGATATTGGATTTTATGAAATCAAATAATTATAAATTGTCACAATTAATTGATATGATACCTGATTTTCATATTAACGAAAAAGAAGTTGAATGCTCTTGGAGTGCAAAGGGCAAGGTAATAAGGCAGATTATTCAGGAAAATGACAATGAGAGCATACAGACACTTGAAGGTGTTAAAATATTTAAAGATGATGGATGGGTTCTTGTGTTGCCAGATGCTGAACAGCCTGTATGCAGGATAAAAAGTGAAAGCCATTGTGCTGAATTTGCAGAAGAACTTACGAATTTTTATGTAAATAAAGTAAGGGATATAAGCAAAAGCTAATATTAAAATGAGAATGAAGTATTAAGATTCTAATATCTTAAGATTCATTCTCATTTTCTTTATTTTTAGGCATCTAGGAGTGAAATAAAAGAGGCAAAACTCCAGTACCCTTGATGGGTACAAAATTAAATAAGATTAATCTCCAAATATAGGATCGTAATCTTTTTCTATATAGGGCTCAAAGTAAAAATCAATGTACATAAGCTTATCTTTGTCACTTGTATCCTTAGTTTGTGAAAAAGATGCTCTGAACTCAAATTCAGGCTCTTTGACCCTGTTCCGGGCATTTTTGTCCAAAGGAATATTGGGATTTCTGAATATTCCGTATTCGGAAAGCTTATTCACCACCCAGTTAAACTCATCCATATTATCTACATCCATGCACGGTATGTTTCTGTTTTTCATCTCGCTAACGACGGATTCCAACTCACCGGTTTGATACCTTACTTGATAAAACATAAATGTTTTCCCCTCCATATAAATATTATAACCATATAAATCATTATATATTTTATACCACAAGTTATAGATTTGTAACTCAACTTTATCATTAGGCTAACCCTAAAGATGTAAAAAGCTAATTCCAGCTACTATCTAGGTTTGGATGGGGGCATGAAATGCGGAGGAATTTATTAGCGTTAAGACCCATAGAGTTGGCATGCGAAGAGAGCTTAGAAATTCCACGATTACGAACAGGATGTTCGTAAAACGTCC
>CAYPCH010000114.1:0-12041 GCA_964409165.1 uncultured Oscillospiraceae bacterium
CCTTAACTTGTGAGCAACTAGAGCCTCAAAATACTATAAGTGGAAAAGTTGAGTTATATATCTAAAAAAAATACTGTTTATATATAAATCAATGTTTAAATCAATGTGTTTATAACAATGCGGAAAAAGTATGTATAAGACAAAAATACTATAAGAATTATGCTACGTTAAGATGTGTGCAGTACTTGATATAAACCGATTATGTGTAGTTTGCCATTTGTATTTTTTAAGTGATATATATATATCAAGTATAAAACAAATAAGCCTTCAACACAACATATTCCAGTTAAATTATTGATACATCAGAGGATAATAAAATAATTTATACAAAAAAACGTCATTTTTATGTAAATGTTTAGGGTACATATGATAGAATAAAAATGCCGTAGCAGAACAAAATAGAAGAAACTAAAGAGGCTTGAATGTGAAGATAGGAATTGTCTCTTATGACGCTGAATTCTATGACAGCGGCAAAAAATTCAACAAAAGCTTATAACAAAAGCTTATTGAGTTCACCCAGATTCATTATTATGAGAGGTGATGCTTCTTTTAACGGTTTAGAGTTTATAAACAGCGGAGATATCGTTGCCACAGGAAATGTAACTTTTAATTTTTTTAATATACGAAGTGGCGAAGATAAAGATGTAGTAATATGCTCTGAAAGTAGCAATGTTACAATTATCGGTTCAAAAGCTGCTTTTAAGGGAGTAATTTATGCACCTGAAGGAACTGTTATTATAAACACTACCGACTTTAGTATTGAACTCAACTTTCCCACAGCATTTATAGGCTCTTTGCCACTAACGTAGCATTGCTCACCGCGGTCAAAAAGTAAACTTTTTTCCCTTAACTTGTGAGCAACCAGAGCCTCAAAATACTATAAGTGGGGAAGTTGAGTATTGAAGTTCGGATTATTGCAAAAAGAATTATAATAAGGGGAAATTTCCTTGATATTAAGGGATGAATAAAATATTATAGATATTATAGTGAGTAAGAAGATATTGAAAGTAAAATGATATGACAGAGGTGTTAAACAAATGTCCGCTAAAATTTATCTAATATTGTCAATATTGCTCGGGGCATGTGGGCAGGTAATGTTTAAAATGGGAATTGATAAAACGCAAAAGGAAAATCTTCAATTCTACTTGGAACTTATGTTCAATAAGTGGGTTATTCTTGGCTTTTTCAGCTATGGAGTGAGCTTTCTTTTATGGATGAGGGTTTTAAAATCCTATGATGTAAGCTTTGCCAGACCTCTTACCAGTATTGGGTATATTGTAACATATTTGCTTGCTGTTTTCCTTCTAGGAGAAGAATTGACTTTGAGAAGGATTGTGGCAATAGTTTTAATAACCGGAGGCGTGTTTTTGTTAAAGTAATAGTTGCATATTTTATTAGACCTCTTGGAATGAAATGAGAGAGGCAAAATTTAGTACCCTCGATGGGTATTGAATTTTTTTGCTTTTATGCAAAGTTACTAAATAGTAAAAAATATTTTTGTTAAAAAGTATACTAGTTGATAATAGGTTTAAATGATATATTTATTATAATGCGAATATTGTTCGTAATATAATCCATGATAAAATTGGGAGGGAAGAAAATGGCAAGCGTTAAACTAAAAAATATTTACAAGAGGTATCCAGGTGGGGTTACAGCAGTTAATGACTTTAATTTAGATATTGAGGACAAGGAATTTATAATATTGGTTGGTCCTTCTGGTTGCGGTAAGAGTACAACTCTTAGAATGATTGCTGGGTTGGAGGAAATTTCCGAAGGAGAATTGTTTATAGGTGATAAACTTGTAAACGATGTTTCTCCAAAAGACAGAGACATAGCGATGGTTTTCCAGAACTATGCGTTGTATCCCCATATGACGGTTTTTGACAACATGGCTTTTGGACTAAAGCTTAGAAAAATGCCGAAGGAAGAAATCAAGAGAAGAGTTTTAGAAGCTGCAAAAATGCTTGATATTGAGCATCTTCTTGAAAGAAGACCGAAGGCACTGTCTGGTGGACAGAGACAGAGGGTTGCATTAGGACGTGCACTTGTGCGTGAACCGAAAGTATTCTTGCTTGATGAGCCTTTATCCAACCTTGATGCAAAGCTAAGGGTTCAGATGAGAACCGAAATCAGCAAATTACATCAAAAACTTCAGACTACATTCGTTTATGTTACCCATGACCAGACGGAAGCTATGACGATGGGTACAAGAATAGTAGTTATGAAAGACGGTTATATTCAGCAGGTTGATACTCCTACAAATCTTTATGAACGTCCTAATAACATGTTTGTTGCTGGATTTATCGGAAGTCCTCAAATGAACTTTGTTAATGCCAAAGTTGAAAAGCAAGGTGATGAAGTTCATCTTATATTCGGTAAGGATGATATCAAGCTTCCCGAAGGTAAGGCTAAGAGACTCGAAGGCAGTGAATATATAGGCAAGGAAGTAATTATGGGTATCCGTCCGGAAAACGTACATGACGAAGCGGTATATCTTGAATCAATGTCGGAAAGCCTTGTTACTGCAAGGGTTGATGTTGTTGAAATGCTTGGTTCCGAGACACTGCTTTATGTTGTTATCGGTGACATGGATATTACTGCAAAGGTAAATCCAAGAAGCAAGGCAAGAGTTGGAGATGTAATAAAGCTTGCGTTTGATACTAATAAAATTCATTTGTTTGATAAGGAAACAGAAAAAACAATAATGAACTAATAATGAACTAAGGAATAGCCGAAGCTATAGTTTCAGCATTCTTAATATTATGAATTCTTTAATGGATTCTATATAATTGTAACAGTTTAAAAAGGGAAAAGAATATTTAAATCTTTCCCTTTTTATTTTTTTGTGTATAATAAAATTAAGAGATTATTAATATTGTAGTAATAGCAGAATAATCTTATACTGGTTATTTGAACATAAGGAGGATTAAAATGTCGGTTAAGCTATATCAGAATGTCATAAATCAGGTAAGGAATATAATTGATTCCGAAGTTGGAATTATGGATGATGCTGGTCTGATTTTAGCATGTTCAAATGATATCAAACAGGGACAAATCAATTCTCTTGTTGCCGATGTTCTGACTTCTGGCAGTTCTGTTGTAAATGTTGAGGGCACATTGTTTCAGAAAGTTTATATAAAGAATAAGCTTGAGTTTATCACTTTTATCAGTCATGAGGATGAGAACAGCACAAAATACCTTTCATTGATATCATCGAATGCACTAAATATGAAGACTTATTATGACGAAAAATATGATAAGCCGAGTTTTATAAAGAGCATAATTATGGATAACATTTTGCCCGGCGATATAACTTTAAAAGCTAAAGAACTGCACATTGTGAATAATGCTTCGAGAATAGTATTTCTTATAAAGACCGAGAAAGCTAAAGATGTCTTTGCTTATGAGGTTATAGAAAGGTTATTTCCTGGTAAAACCAAAGATTTCGTGATAATAATTGATGATGAGACTACTGTACTTATTAAAGAGTTAAAGTATAATTCTGACGACAGTGAAATTGATAAAATTTCAAAGTCAATTGTAGATACGCTTTCAACAGAATTAATGATAAAGACAAGAATTGGGATTGGTACGGTTGTTGATAGTATAAGAGATGTAGCGCGTTCTTTTAAAGAGGCACAGAGGGCACTGCATATTGGTGGCATATTTGACAGCGAAAAGTCTATCATTAACTACAATAAATTAGGAATCGGGAGACTTATATTTCAATTGCCCACAACACTTTGCAGACTGTTTTTGAACGAAGTATTTGAAGAGGGGTCATTTGAGTCACTTGATTCTGAAACGTTGCAGACTATACAGAAGTTTTTTGAGAACAACCTGAACGTAAGTGAGACATCGAGACAGTTGTATGTGCATAGGAATACATTGGTATACAGACTTGACAAAATACAGAAGATTACCGGACTTGACCTTAGAATGTTTGATGATGCAATAATTTTTAAAGTTGCAATGCTTGTAAAAAAGTATCTGGACAGCAGTCAAAGAATAGTATAAGCTTTTTATAGATATGCATATGCACAATAAAGCTTAGTGGAAGTTTTTTAAAGTGTAGAACCATTTTGGTGATTAATATAGAAGTCGAAAAAAGAGGGTTTTATAGACAAAATGGAGAATACTTTATGTATACCTTGTTAGGTCTTTTGGAGTGAAATGAAAGAGGCAAAACTCCCGTACCCTCAATAGGTACAAAATTTTATTTTATAAAAGCATGAAGGGAACGGATGGTTAGTTCTAAGGAGGTAAGTAGTGGTCGAATTCAAAGAGGTTACAAAAGAGTACCCAAACGGGACTTTAGCTATAGATAACATAAGCCTTTGCATCAATAAAGGAGAGTTTGCTTTCTTTGTAGGTCCGAGTGGTTCAGGGAAATCTACTCTTTTAAAGCTTATTATGAAAGAGGAAGATCCTACTGAAGGTGAAGTATTTGTGAACGGTTATGAAGTATCTTCCCTTAAGCGTAAGGAAGTGCCTTTTTTAAGAAGGAGCATGGGGGTTGTATTCCAAGACTTCAGGCTTCTTTCAAATAAGACGGTATATGAAAATGTAGGATTTGCAATGCAGATTGTCGAAGCACTTCCAAAGGAAATTAGAAGACAGGTACCGATGGCGCTAGCGCTTGTAGGACTTAGCAAGAAAGCAAATGTTTATCCAGGAGAGCTTTCAGGAGGAGAACAGCAGAGAGTGGCACTGGCCAGAGCATTGGTAAATAATCCGGCGCTTCTGATTGCCGATGAACCCACAGGAAACTTAGATCCTGAAACATCCTGGGAGATTATGAGACTGCTTACAGAGGTAAATTTGAGGGGCACTACGGTGATTGTTGCCACTCATGAAAAAACAATAGTAAATACTATGAAGAAAAGGGTTATTGCTATTGATAAAGGTCAGATAGTTAGGGATCAAGAGAAAGGACAGTACGAAGATGAAGTTAAGGACAACAAAGTATGTAGTTAAAGAAGGTTTTATTAATGCATATAAAAATGCCCTTATGACACTTGCATCAATAGGTGTTGTGACAGTATCCCTGTTTGTCTTTGGGTTTTTCTGGGTCATAACAATAAACTTGAATTATAATACAAGTACATTAAAGGAACAGCCGGAAATGCAGGTTTTTTGTAACCCTGAGCTGGATACAAGCCAATTGGGCAAGTTAGAAGAATTTGTTAAGGCCGACAATAGGATAAAGGAATACAGAATTGTATCGAAAAAAGAGGCTTTTCAAAAGGCGGCAGAAATGTTGGGGGATGATAAAACCCTGCTTGAGGGTCTGAGTGAAGAGTTTTTACCTGTGTCCTTTATTATCAAGCTGAACAACTCGGATGATTGTGAGCAAGTTGTTAAGGAGTTTGGCGGTGTTCAGGGGGTTGACAATGTCAGGTACTCACAAAAATCAATAGACTTAATCAAGAAGGTTGTTTACTGGGTGCAGATTGGAAGCGTTTTTGTTATAGTAATGCTTCTTATAATATCGTTGTTTATTATTTCAAATACCATAAAGCTGACGGTATTTGCCAGAAGAAAAGAGATCAATATAATGAAATATATTGGAGCGACTGACTGGTTCATTAGATGGCCGTTTATTTTTGAAGGAATTATTATTGGAGTGATTGGAGGTGTTGTTAGTTTCCTGCTGGTTGGCGTTTTCTATTCCTTTGGAGCAAGTAAATTAACTGAGGGCATAAGCATAATAAAGCTTATGAAGCTTAGTGACATCAGTCTTAATTTAATTGTTGTATTCTCATTGATAGGTGCATTTGTCGGTTCAGTAGGTAGCGGGATATCCATTAGAAAATATTTGCGTGTTTGATTATTCTTCTAAAAGTTTGGTTTTCCAGTGAACTTTTAGAAGATAGTGTTCCGCAGTTTTGATAGCGGTCACTAATGCATTTGGTGCAGTATCGTTTTACAAATGAAAAGAAAGCTTTGCAAGGGGGTTAGTTCAGTGAAAAGAGCAGTTTTAGTTTTTATTGTTTTCACCATGGTTTTTAACTTTATGCTATCTGGGTTTGCTGATAATCTTACTGATGCTCAAGATCAGAAAAAAAATATTGACAAGAAGATAACAGATTTGACAAAGCAAAAAAAGGATGAACAGAATAAGTTAAAATCTGCGAATAGTGAAAAGGAAGAGATTATTAATAAGCAAGAAAGAGAAAACAAGGAATACAATGAACTGATTAGTGAAGTAAATGAACTGAGCGGTACTATAGAAGATCTGGATAATGCTATAGAGCAAAGTCAAAAAGAATACGATGAACAAATTGAGCTTTTTAAATCAAGGCTGAGGGTAATGTATGAAAATGCAGACTCTACATATATTGAAACGCTTGCAGAATCTGAAAACATAATTGATTTTTTTGAGAGGCTTGAAATACTGTCTGCGATAAGCAAAAATGACAAGGGGCTTGTAGAGGATTTAAAGCAGGCAAAAAATGACGTGGAATACAAGAAGACACTGACGGTGAAAATGAAGGATGAAGTACAGAATAAGGCTGATGAATCAAGGCGGGCACTGGAAGAACTGAATAATTCGAGGTCAGCACTGGACAATGAGATAAGAAACATCAACTCTAAGCTGAAAAAGCTTGAACAGCAGGAAGACGAGTTGATTAAGAAGTCTCAGGAGCTGGTGAATCAAATAAAGAATCTACAGAGGAAAGTGGATTATGCCGGAGGTCAAATGCTTTGGCCTGTTCCTAGTGCATCAAAGATAACGTCGCCTTTTGGAAATAGGATACACCCAATACTTAAAACGAAAAAGATGCATACGGGGATTGATATTCCTGCTAACAGCGGGGTATCGATAACTGCCGCAAATAAAGGCACTGTTATTATGTCGGGATGGCAGAGTGGTTACGGCTATACCGTAGTAATCGACCATGGAGGCGGAATAACTACTCTATATGCCCACAGTAGCAAATTGCTTGTTAAGGTAGGGGACAATGTGAATGCAGGAGACACTATAGCGAAAGTTGGAAGTACGGGTTTGTCTACAGGACCGCATTTGCATTTTGAGGTGAGGAAGAATGGTACTCCTCAAAACCCTCAAAACTATGTAAGTCCGTAAGTCCGTAAGTTTGTAATTGCAGGAATTGGGATAATTGGGAATGCTCAAAATGCAATTTCAGCTGTTTTTTAACTGAGAAGAAGACCTGGTTGAATCCGGGTCTTTCTTGCATTGTATGCGGAACTTCATTAAATTGAATATTATATTATTATGTATGCAAGCATATGATATAATGTACAAGAGCGCTGTAACAGAATTTGTTTCAATGTATAACCACTAAAATGCTTCTACATTATAAGCACATATTGGTAAGAACCGCAATAAGTGTTGTAAACCCGATTAAGGCAAGAAAAGGAACAATTCTTACTAAAAAGTTTATCATAGAGCAAATTTTTTAGTAAGAATTGTGCAAATACTTTTAAAACAAGGGGAGCGTGTTTGTAACTTGGATAAAGATTTGTGGATAAAAAGAGTGTTACCTGTAATGATTGCTATTGTGATGTCTTCAGTCATAACAGCGTATGGTTTTATGGTATGGCATTACAACAACCCCAGATATGTGGTTTTGCCTGAGAGCACAAGTGATAGTATGTCTGACAATGCTTCAGGAGATAGTTTTAATCCAGAATATGCAATTACCTTTGACAAAAATCAGGTGAGTTTTGAGAATATCAAGAAGTATACAAAAGTGAGAGATATTATAGGTAATTATTA
Source organism: uncultured Oscillospiraceae bacterium (assembly GCA_964409165.1). GTDB lineage: Bacteria > Bacillota > Clostridia > Acetivibrionales > Acetivibrionaceae > CAYPCH01. The sequence continues at coordinate 7,745 of CAYPCH010000114.1, forward strand.
TTATGAAGAGGTTAATAAAAACACTTTGCTTGAGGGCTCAATTGCAGGCATGGCCAATTCTCTTAACGACCCGTACACAGTGTACTTTCCCAAAGACCAAATGGAAATGTTTAATGAAAAATCACAAGGAAGTTATGTGGGGATAGGTGTGTCTATAATTATGGACGAGAACGGTCTTCTTACAGTTATCAAACCCTTTGATGATTCACCGGCAATAAAAGCCGGTATCAAGAAGGATGACAAAATAATTCAGGTGGATGATCAGGATGTAACACTTATTGGGGACGAAGACATGATAATAAGTATGATAAAGGGAGAAGAGAATACAGATGTAAAAGTTACGGTTTTTAGGCCTTCTGAAGAGAAATCCCTAGACTTTTTGATGAAGAGGAAGAGGATAGATATAGTTAATATAAGCAGTGCGTTGTTGGAAGACAATATTGGATATATAAAAATTGATATGTTTGACAGCAATATAGCTAAGGATTTTGGAACACATTTAAACAAGCTTATTGACAAAAATATTAAGGGATTGGTCATTGATGTAAGGGATAACCCTGGAGGAGATTATGACCAGGTAGTTGCAATAGCTGACCGTTTGGTACCGGAAGGGCTAATAGTCTACAGGGAAAACAGAGCTGGCGATAGGGAGGAAGAAAGATCCGATAAAACAGAGCTTGGAATGCCACTGGCTATTCTTGTGAACGGCAATAGCGCCAGTGCATCAGAGGTTTTATCCGGAGCTGTAAAGGATCATAAAAAGGGAACACTGATAGGCACGACAACTTTCGGAAAGGGTCTTGTGCAAGTCGTATTTTCCCTTGATGACGGCTCAGGTCTTAAGGTTACAATTGCCAAGTACTTTACCCCTTCAGGCGTATGTATACACGGAACGGGAATTGAACCCGATATTGTAGTTGAGGTTCCAGAGGAATATAGGTATTATCTTGCTTCTGATATACCCAGAGATAAAGATTTACAGCTTAATAAAGCACTTGAGGTTATCAGAGGTCAAATAAGCAGATAAGTATATAAACAAGGTATTGTTGTAAATAAGCGTTTATAAAAGGGTATGAACTGTTTTCATACCCTTTTTGATTAGGTCTCTTGGAGTAAAACGAAAGAGGCAAAACTGAGTACCCTCAAGGGGTACTCAGCTTGATTAGTGCCATTTCCTGAAAGGAAATCCGGCAAAGTCTTGGGACTCAATGTCCCGAGGCTTTTTATATGCTTAGGTTAAGGAATTTAAAAGTATTTATGTATATATTTTGTTTAACTAATACATAATAAGAAGAGAATTATAAATTGCACAGGAGGTAAAAAAGTGGAGAGTTTTGAAGAAAGAATAAAGGTAGAAATAATGACAGAATTAGGACTTTTCGATAAAGTTAAAAAGTATGGGTGGAAAAGTCTGACTGCAAAAGAGACAGGTCGTATAGGAGGACTTGTTACAAAAAGAAAAAAGTTGCTTCAGGCGGAGAAGACGCAGCAGGTATAATCAGTTGTTTTAGCGTATGTATACATTAAAAGTGAGAGATACATATATACTCTAAGAGCGTGATGCCGATATTACGCTCTTTAGCCTTCCTTTATCCTTTGCATTCCTTCTATAAAAATGATGTTCTGATTTGTTGTATGTATAAGCCGTGCAATGGTATAATAAATAGGGTTTAAATTAAGCAAAGATGCTTGCTATGACCCGGAGGTGAGAGTAATATATTCAAATTTTGCTTATACTTATGACAAGTTGATGTACGATGTTGACTATAAAAAATGGGTTGACTATATCGAAAATATCTTCAGACAAAACAATCTGAAGCCTTTTCTTGTTCTTGACCTTGGTTGCGGTACTGGAAATTTTTCCATTGAAATGGCTAAAAGAGGTTACGATATGATTGGAGTTGATTCCTCACCCCACATGTTGAGCTGTGCCTGTGAAAAATCAGTTGGTATGAAGAATATAATGTATCTTAACCAGGATATGTGCAATTTTGAATTGTATGGAACTGTGGATGCGATAGTATGCCTTTTGGACAGTATAAACTATGTGGTAGACAAACGAGCATTGAAAAGGCTGTTTAAAAACGTTAACAATTACTTGAATCCGGGTGGATTGTTCGTATTTGATATAAATACTCCATACAAATTTAAAGAAGTTTTAAGCGATAATGTGTTTTATGATATTTCTGAGGATGTTACATACATATGGCAGAATTGTTTCGATAAAAAAAGAAAAATTTGTGAATTTGATTTAACATTTTTTATAAGGGAAGCGGATGTATATAAAAAATTTGATGAAACCCATTATGAAAGGTGCTATGAAATATCCGAGATAGTGGATTTGCTTGCTAAGAGCGGAATTGAACTTCTCAAAACCTATGACAGTTTGAGTTTTCGGCAACCTTCCCCAAAAAGCGAAAGAATTTTTTTTGTTTGCAAGAAGCAATAATTCAAATATTAATTTTTGTCACAGAGTTATCGGCAGAAATGGCAGAATCAGTTCAGAACTAGCATTTAGGAGCAAAGAAGGGCAGAAAAAATTGCTTGAGGAAGAAGGCATAATATTCGAAAAAGACGGTAAAATAAATTTAAATGGATATGCGATAATTCCATTAATTTTAAATAATAATAAATATCGGATTGACAAGCAATAAAAAAATGTGATACTATATTATAGATTTAGTAAAAGCATGGAAATATGCAAGCTAAGTTAAGTATCTAGTTCAGGAGGAGTGCAGGATGGAAAGAGGAAGAGTTAAGTGGTTTAACGCAGAAAAAGGATTTGGCTTTATTGAAAGGGACGGCGGAAATGATGTTTTCGTGCATTTTTCTGCAATAAACATGGATGGCTACAAGACGTTAGAAGAGGGAACTGAAGTTCAATTTGAAGTTGTTGAAGGTGCAAAAGGACCTCAGGCTTCAAATGTAACCAGGGCCTAAAAAAGTCTTAATTACATTAACATAAAAATAGCCGATCGTGCCCCGGTATTAATTATACCGGGGTTTTCAATTTTTATAAATTATGAAACCAATTGCACATTGAAAAATTTGATTTTTGTAAGGAGAGCACATCATGGAAGATTACATTTTAAGAGCTACTGCATGCGATGGTACAATAAGAGCAGTAGCAGCCGTTACAACAAATATGGTGAGAGAAGCGCAAAATATTCATGGACTTACACCTGTAGCATCAGCTGCACTAGGTAGAACAATGACAGCAGCTGCTTTGATGTCTAGATTTTTGAAAGGCTCTAAAGACACGTTGACCATTCAAATTAAAGGTGACGGACCTTTAGGGGGAATTGTCGTAGTAACAGATTCAGATGCAAATGTTAGAGGGTATGTTAATAATCCGCTGGTTTATTTGCCGCTTAATGAAATGGGTAAGCTTGATGTTGCAGGAGCTGTAGGCAGGACAGGATATCTCAATGTGATTAAGGATATGGGTTTAAAAGAGCCTTATATTGGTTATGTAGACCTTGTTTCAGGAGAAATAGCAGAAGATATTACCTACTATTTTGCATATTCTGAGCAGACTCCATCTGTTGTGGCATTAGGAGTTCTTACAAATTCGACTGATATCATTTCAGCATCTGGAGGGTTCATAATTCAGCTTATGCCGGGGGTAGACGAAGGAGCAATTGATATGATTGAAGGGAAACTTGCTTCTTTGCCTGCTGTTACAACGCTTTTGTCTGAGGGCAAAACGCCAGAGGATATTTTAAACATGATCCTTGAGGGCAAAAACTTAAAAATAGTTGAAAAAGCCGGATGCCGCTATAGATGCAACTGCTCACGCGAGAGAATGGAAAGAAACATCATGAGTTTGGGGAAAAAAGAACTTGTCAGTATAGCCAATGAGCAGCATGGGGCTGAAGCTCAATGCCATTTCTGCAACTCAAAATACTGGTTTACCGAGCAGGAACTGCTGTCATTTGCAGGTGAAAAATAATAGCTTGTGTGACTGTTAAGATAAGCTTTAAAATTATTATGACATCTGAATAAATTGATGTATTGAAGAGTATAATAAAGATTTAGTGAGAAAGATATTAATAAATTTGATAAAACGATATTTTATATATTGACTTTAAATAGTTTTTTTTGTATACTATCAATTGTCGCTTTTATAAAGTGTAACATGTGGGCGCTTAGCTCAGCTGGGGGAGCACCTGCCTTACAAGCAGGGGGTCATAGGTTCGAGCCCTATAGTGCCCACCACATGTGGCCCGGTAGTTCAGTTGGTTAGAATGCCAGCCTGTCACGCTGGAGGTCGAGGGTTCGAGCCCCTTCCGGGTCG
>CAYPCH010000115.1:0-12030 GCA_964409165.1 uncultured Oscillospiraceae bacterium
TGAATTGTAGGATGAATTTTTTGTAACTTTGCCAAAAAACTAATAAAAACATAGTATATGCGCAAAATAAGACCTCAAATTTGGAGGTCTTATTTTGTGCATGCACTATGTTTAGAGATTCTAAGAAAAAATTTGAGAAGGAAGCTCACAAAATGCACGTTTATGTCGGTTTGCCAAAAAAACTAATAAAAACATAAGAATATACGGAAAATATAATTATCAGAACACGAAATAGTCAGGAGATAATATATTGGGCATACTGGAGAAATCATACGGAAAACTGTTCAAATATGCATTATTTGTTGCAAATCCGTTTAAGAAAGTTGTAATTAAAACGGAATGCCAGATACATAAATTCATAAACATAAAGTCCCTTGAAATACTTAGAAATGACAGTTTTATAGATGCGTATGACCTGTTTTCCGACTACATCGAGGATTTAAACGCCGGAGTGGTATGGGCAGACCAGGATTTGAAAAGCTCTGGTCATTTCTACAATCCCACAAGAAACAAAGGTCTATATGGAAATAACAATGCACTTGCACTTGCCGAGAAGTATTATAAAGAGGCCATAAAATACTGGCATGATGGCGATAATAATGCATCAATGTTCTATTTGGGTGCAACTGTACATCTGATTCAGGACATGACAGTACCGCAACATGCCAATATAAGGCTACTGGGTAGTCACAGGCAGTATGAAAATTTTGTCAAGAAGGCACATCTTAACACCTTAAAGTTTGTTGCTGACAGAGGAGGATATTATCTTGACAGTATTGAAGAATTTATAAGATGCAATGCAAGGACTGCAATAAAAATATACTCAAGGCTTAAAGACATTGAGGATGTGACAAAAAGGTACTACACCATCACGAAGTTTACTCTCCCATTGGCTCAAAAGACCACAGCCGGTTGTTTTCTCAAGTTTTACAGGGATGTATCAAAAAACGGAAGATAAGCCTCCCCTCCGTATCAATTATCAGTTGATATGAATATGTCAAAATTAATACATTTATAGTCATTATTTTTTATTGACTTATATATACCCAAGTGCTATATTAGAAACTATATTAGAAAATAGTTATATAATTTAACTATTACTTAATATAACTATTTTTTGATGCATTACATAATCAAAATGTACAGGGGGTAACGGTTTGAACAGAGAAGAATATATCGAGAACTTTCTGACATTTATACCAGTGCTTTACAAGAGAATATTCAAGGGAATTGAGGAGTGTGATATCACAAAACACCAGATTGGGCTATTGTTTTATATCAAGCAGGAAAGCGGCAATCCTATGAACTACTATGGCAGCAAAATGATGATTTCAAAGCCGAATTTGACTGTTTTGGCTGATAAGCTTATTGAAGAAGGTTTGCTTGAAAGGGACTACCATCCCAATGACAGAAGGGTAGTTATTTTAAAGGTTACAGAAAAGGGAGATCAGTTTTATGATGAGCATATGAAGCGGGTTAAGAGCTATCTTTTGGAGAAAATGGCTGGATTTGAAGATAGCGATATAATACGTCTTAATGAACTGATGGAAGAAACTAAAAAGATATTTTCCAAACTTGAAAAGGAATAGGAAACGGAGGGTCAAATTATGAGACGCGTAGCTGTAATACTTGTAGCAACTGTTTTATTAATAGCAACAGGTTGCAGTACAAATGCTGAGAAAGTAAATGATGCCGAGAAGGCTATTTCCGTGAGTGTGACTGATGTACAGAGAACTTCTATACAGAAGGTGCAAACGGTAACAGGCAAAGTTAAGCCAGTAAAAGATATAAATATAGTTCCGAAGCTTCCGGGTACGGTCAGTAAAGTAAGTGTAAGTCTCGGAGATGAGGTAAAAGAAGGTCAGACACTTTTTACCATTGATGACAAGGATATAAAACTTCAGGTGAGCCAGGCAGAGGCGGCATTGAGTGCAGCGAAGGCAAACTTGGAGAGAACAAAAGGAGGTTCGCTTGAGCTTCAGCAGGCGCAGCTTGATTCTGCGTTTAAAACAGCGGAAATCAATTTTAATGATGCTAAGAAAGCCTATGAAGATACCAAGGTTCTGTACGATAATGGATCGGTTTCGAAGCAAAATCTGGACTCATTGGAAAGTATGTTCAAGATGGCGCAGGAGCAGTATAATACTGCAAAAAAAGCAAAAGAGCTTACTGAAGTCAAGATTAACAAGGAGAGTCTTTTAGCGGCGGAAGCACAAGTTAAGCAGGCACAGGCCGCCTATGACCTGGCAGCTTCCCAGCTTGGGAATACGGTTGTTAAGTCACCTGTTGACGGGATAGTTTCAGTATTTAATGCAAAAGAGGGAGAGATTATATCAAATGCCATGCCGGCAGCAAGTGTTGTTGACATATCGTCAATTATTATTGACGTCAATGTAATGGAGAATACTGTGAACAAGCTTAAAGTCGGGGATAGCTACGATATTTTGATTAATGCGGTGAGGACTGAGCCTTTTGAAGGCAAAGTTTTAAGTATAAGTCCTAATGCTGATGCAAGAACACAAGCATATCTTGTAAGAATTGAAGCGGCCAATCCGCACAAAGAAATAAAAGGCGGGATGATAGCTGAGGTTAAGATGATTACGGAGGCAAAAGACAACGTGATTGCAGTGCCTCTTGAGTGTGTTGTTAATGAGGGGGGCAGGAAAGTTGTTTATCTCTCGGAGGGCGACATGGCTGTTATAAAAGATGTTGAACTTGGAATGCAGGGTGAAAAATATGTAGAAGTTATAGGAGATATTAAAGAAGGTGACAGGGTTATTGTGAAGGGTCAGAATTTTGTTAAGGATCAATCAAAAATTACAGTAGTTGACTAATGAAGCGAGGTGTGCATTGTGAATATTTCAGAATTATCCATAAAAAGACCTGTTACCATTGTGATGCTTATAATGATAATAGTAGTATTGGGTGTTGTGTCATTTATAAATATTCCCATAGATCTTATGCCCAGTATGGATATTCCTATAGCTATTGTTGTTACGAGTTATGAAGGGGTAGGACCTGAGGAAGTTGAAAATTTTGTTACCAAGGTTGTTGAAAGTGCATTGGCTACAGTTAGCGATTTAAAGGGAGTAAGCTCCATCACATCGGAGGGTATGTCCATTGCAATTGTTGAGTTCAATGATGGTACCGATATGAATTTTGCCACGTTGCAAATGCGTGAAAAAATAGACCTTGTAAAGGGCTATTTTCCTGCCGATGTAGACAATCCAATGGTTATCAGTATGGATCCCAACATGCTTCCGGTAGCTCAGATAGGCATCAGTTCGTCAAAACTGAGTGCTATAGAGCTCAAAAATTTTGTTCAAGATAAGGTTAAGCCAGTTATTGAAAGGCAGAATGGGGTTGCGTCGGTTACATTATCTGGCGGAGTTGAAAGGGAAATAACCGTTGAACTTAATGAATCGAGGATGGCAAACTTTGGAGTTGGTGTCAGCCAGGTTGCCGGAACTTTGCAAATGGAAAACATAAATCTTCCGGGAGGAAGTGTCGAGTACGGAAACAGAAATCTTATTGTGAAAAGCAAGGGAGAATTCAGCTCGGTTGATTCCATAAAGGATCTTCCCATAGTACTTCCCCAAGGCAATATTATTTATATAAGGGATATTGCGCAGGTTAATGACGGATTTAAGGAAAAATCCTCTTACACAAGGATGAATCTTGAGGACAGCATAGGATTGTCGGTTCAGAAGCAGACTACATCAAACACCGTTAAGGTTGTAAGTAGCATAAGGTCAAGGATCAAAGAACTGGAAAAAGAGAATCCTGATGTTAATATTGCTATTTCCTTCGACCAAGGTCAATATATAGAAAAGTCTATAAGCGACGTTATGAGTAATGGTATTATTGGAAGTATTCTTGCGATATTGATACTCTTTATATTCTTAAGGAACATCAGAAGCACCATGATTATTGGAATGGCAATACCCATTTCGGTTATATCAACCTTTGTGCTCATGTACATGACCAAGACAACCCTGAACCTTATCTCAATGGGGGGATTGGCGCTTGGTGTAGGTATGATGGTTGACAATGCCATAGTTGTACTTGAGAACATCTACAGGCACAGGCAGGAGGGCAAGAGCCGAATTGAAGCAGCTATAACGGGTGCTAAAGAGGTGGGTGGAGCTATAATAGCTTCCACACTCACTACTGTGGTGGTATTTGTTCCAATTGTATTTACGCAGGGATTGGCATCCCAGATATTTAAGCAAATGGCGCTTACTGTTACCTTTTCATTGCTTGCGTCATTGGGTGTTGCACTTACAATTGTGCCCATGCTCAGTTCCAGAATGCTTAAGGTATCAAGAGGAGAGAAGAAAACAAAGAATTTCCTGGATAAGATCTTTGACTCTTGGGAGAGATTCTTTGACAAGGTTGATGAGTTTTACAGGAAGGCACTCAAATCTTCGTTAAAACACAGGGTGGTTACATTGGGAACTGCATTTTTAGTGCTGGTAATAAGTATTGTCTTTATTGCTGTAGGTGCCATTGGAATTGAATTTATTCCTCCAACAGATCAGGGGCAGTTTACTGTAAGCATAGAGCTTGAAGACGGCGCTCTTATTGAGGAAACGGGAGCAGTTGCACAAAGACTTGAAAGTTTTATTCACAACATAAAAGAGGTTGACAGGATGTTTGTTTCAGTTGGAGGAGATGCAAATGATACATTTTCTCTTGGTGCACAATCCAACACAGCTTCTATTAATGTAACATTGGTTCCGCTGTCTGAACGTAAAAGGAGCACAAGTGAAATTGTTGAGGCAGTAAGAAAAGAAGCAGAAGGTGTAGCGGGAGCAGATATTAATGTCAATGACATAAGTATTGCCATGACAGGCGGTATGTTCGGTGGTTCAGCGATAAGTGTGGAGATACATGGTGATGACCTTGAACAGTTGAACACTCTTGCCAATGAAGTACAGGGAATTGTAAGTACGGTAGAGGGTGCCAGACAGGTTGAGTCTAGTGTTGCAAAAGGAAGACCGGAGGCAAGGATATATGTTGACAGGAACAAAGCATCTGTTTATGGCTTATCAACCATGCAGGTGGCAACAGCATTAAGGACGGCTCTTCAAGGGCAGATTGCCACCCGTTACAGAATTGGCGGTGAAGAAGTGGACGTGCGACTGAAGCTTCCTGATGACTCGAATAAAACCTTTGAAAAATTGAATGACATTAAAATAATGAGTCCTTTGGGGGTAAGTGTTGCTTTAAGTGATATTGTAAAAGCAGACATAGAAAACGGACCTATAAACATAAACAGAAGCAATCAGACTAGATTTGTAACAGTTACTGCAGATCTTTTTAACAGAGATGTGGGAAGTGCGACAGACGAAATACAGCGCAAGCTGAGTGCTATGTACATGCCTGATGGGTACTCTGTTGATATTGGAGGGCAAAGGGAGATGATAAATGATGCGTTTTCAAGCTTGGGTCTGGCACTGCTTTTATCAATACTGCTAATATATATGGTAATGGCTGCCCAGTTTGAGTCATTGTTGCAGCCTTTTATAATAATGTTTGCAGTACCGCTTGCTTTTTCGGGGGCTGCTATAGGGCTCGGAGTTACCGGAAGAACCCTCAATGTGGCATCTTTTATTGGAGTTATAATGCTTTCAGGTATAGTTGTTAATAATGCGATATTATTGATTGATTATATCAACCAGTTAAGGCAGAGTGGAATGGAGAGGGATGAAGCAGTTATAAAGGCAGGTCCTACAAGGCTCAGACCTATCCTGATGACCACACTTACAACTGTACTTGCAATGATTCCATTAGGACTCGGAATAGGGGAGGGTGCTGAAATGCAGGCGCCGCTTGCGACGGTTATAATATTCGGACTTTCGTTTTCAACTATACTGACATTGCTCATAATACCTGTTATATATACGTTGTTTGACGATGCTGTGAGGAGAATTAATGGCAAGTTGGGTCGGGATAAGAAAAATGAGGTTAGTATAAACCTGACACAATAATATATTGGACGGATTTTAAGGATAAGATCGAGCACTCGTTTGGAGTACCCGATCTTATTTTTTTATTAGGGTTGATTTATGATGCAACAGGAGTTGCTTTTTGAATAAGCTGCGTAACTTCCTGATTTATTTGGTCCATCGGCTTATTATTGGCCATATCGCTTAAAAGCCTGTTCACCTGGTTCATAGCATCCATGGATTCGCTTACCACTACATTTGTGATAGCTGGGTCAATTTGTTTAACCTTGTTTATAATCATATCCTTGGTCGCATTTACGTCATTTGTGCCATTTGCTGGACTATAGGCGACAAAACAAGTGTTTCCGGTTACTATGGTATTTGCGTTATCTACTTCTGCCATATTATTGAGCTGATTGCTTATGTTTGTTGATTTTTGCCTCATGTCGCTTGCATTCTGAGGCATTGCCAATGGATTTTGCGTTGTAATTTGGTTAGTATTATTAGCATTCATGTTATCGGTATTCATGTTTCCAGGATTCATGTTGTTAGCATTCATATTAGGATTCGCATTGTTAGCATCCATGTTGTCAGGATTTAAGTTGTTTCGAAAAGGATTGTTCATATTATTGGCATTTGGACTTGAATTCGGCATGTCAAATCCAATATTCCGTCCTCCGTTGTTTGCATCAGGAGGATTGGGTGTCTGTCCCGGGTTACAGGCGGAAAGAACAAATGCTAAAAGTGTCGCACTAAGCGCAAAACATGCTGGTTTGCAAAATTTTAATTTCATTTTGTATTTCACCTCCACCGTTATTCTTCTCAGTACGCACTTTTTTATTAGAGTCAATATTTAGAGTGTAAGAAAATGGGAATAAAATTAAAAAAGTATGATCGGGATTTGTATTTATTGATACAGTAATGGGTTATATAAGTTAATGGAATATATAAGTTCAGGCAGGATTAACGTGGACTATTACATCGCTGACATGATTGAAGTCTTTGAGTTTTTCCTTAACTTCAGCAGCAATGTTGTGTCCTTCCAAGACTGTTTTGTTTCCTGAAACCGATAGTTTTACAATTATGATAAACGAAACACCTACAGGTTTTGCGGTAACTCTGTCTACATGGTCAACTCCTTCTATACTTTCAATAGCTTTAATAACATCGGCCTTTAATACCTTGTCAATGTCTGTATCCATCAGTACACGGTAGCAACTGAGAAAAATTCTGAATCCGCTAAAAGCTATCCATAGAGAGATGCCAATGCCTACTACTCCGTCAATCCAGTAGATACCAAAGTATCCAAAGATAATTCCAAGTAGAGTGGATGATGTCACAAAAACGTCATTTCTGTGGTCTTCCGAATTGGCCAGTACCATAAGATTGTATGTTTTTTTTCCTATGTTATGAGAGTAAATATACAGGCTGAGCTTTGTTACAATAGTAATGAGTGCAACAGCAACAAGGTAAAAGGAAAAAATGAATTGTTTATGATTAAGTATTGAATCCAAAGAACTTGTGAATATTTTATATGCCACAAGAAAAAGGGAGAAGCTTATAATCATGGAAAAAATGTATTCAGCTTTGCCATGACCATAGGGATGGTCATGATCCTCAGGCTGGCTGGCTATTTTGTTGCCGGCTAATGTAACAACCGATGCAAAGACGTCTCCTGCACTGTTAAAACCGTCGGCAATCATTGCCTGACTTCTGCTTAAAAAGCCTACTATCAGTTTGAGTACAAGCAAAATTAAATTAGCGGCAATTCCAATAACTGCAACCCTTTTAGTAAGTTTAAATCTATCCAATACTTTTCCCTCACTATCATCATATATTAAACATGATATATATAATTATAAAACAGTTTAGTCTCTTTAAAGAATATTTCTTTAAAAGACACCAATTTAAGGAGTTTTCATTTAAAGAATATCCATTTAAAGAATATCCATGTTAGTGGAATTATAGTCATCATAACATCAATTTTTAGGAATGGTGAAAATATATATTCCACTATTTTCTTTAATTGAATTCTAATTCTAATTCTAATTCTAATTCTATATTATTAACGAAAATGATTGTACATTGAAAAAGTTAATTTTCGTAATATTGCATTAAGGTAATTGAATTCTAACTCAATTAGTCTTTTGAAATTTTTCTGCATTCCAGATAAAACCTTTTTTCTTCTGCTTCTCCCATGGAAAATGTTTTCCTTGGGAGTACACCGTCCTGTATAACGGTTTTAAAAAGATCGTGTTTGCTCATGGTAGGAAGATAAAATCCCATATTGTTTTTGGCTGAACCAAGTTTTGTTACCACTTCTTCACCGTGAATATAGTCTATCTTTACAGTAGCGTTGTCCTTTGAGAATTTATCGAGAAAAATCTGCAAAGAACCTACTTCAAGATTATGTTTTGGGTTTTTTATTATCACGGCACCAAAGCCTTCAGAACTTGTAAATCCTATAATGTGAGAATTTGGGGTTTTATCCCGCATATTGCTTACTTCACCAAACATGGATTCCTGAGAATCAAAGTTTTCTACCGAACAGTTATCTTCACCCCAGAATTTTTTTAAATTTCCTAATAGGTTGTCAGGGTTTGCGTTAAATACAACCCTGTGTATGGGCTCAAAATTAAGACCTTCATCGTGTATGTTCACTACTTCTGCAAGTGCAAACCTTGCAGGATGATTATCGCGTTCTTCTTTAGTAAGTCCAGCTTTGATTTTTTCCCAATGTCCTTTTGCAGAAGCCAAGGAATGATTACCGTCACCTACTGCAAACAGCAGGACGCCCTTATTTTCTCCGGTGTTGTATTTGGCTTTGAAGTTATCAAGAGTCGCAAGCCTTGACAGTGCGTTTGCAAAATCGTTGATAATATCCTGATTATCTATTTTATAGCCTTTAATGTGTCCTCCGTTCATCATCAGCTCAAAGTCATATATTTTTTGGAATATATCCGTTTTATTTGCCAGAGGCTCAATTACCGTTTTATCAGGGTCGTCTATAAGAAGCATGACATGTGGCAGTTCCAAAATAGCATTTTCACGTATTTTTATCCTGGGGGGAAGTCTGTCTATGACTGTTCCTTCCGTTGCCCTTATAAGAGTTTGTGATCCGGGGCTGTAATCATATTTATCCAAGTCAACAGCAAGAATGATACCTTTTCTTGATTTGGAATGGAAAGTTTTTCTGTCCGCAAGTATCAGGCAGGGTTTTTGTTCGACAAGGATATTATCTGCAATATATTTCTTCATGTTGTTGTTTATGTTTCTTATCCTTGACTCTTCATTTCCGCTCTCAAGATATACTTCGGGGAAAGTCAGATGAAGGGTTGAGGGATTGTCTCCAACAAGGTTTTCTACTTCCAGCCAGTACTCAGGCTCAGATGTATATTGGTCACATGCTACCACCGACCATTTGTTCATATTAATTTCTTTAGAAGGGAGTAATACTGAGGGAATAGTTATTCCAAGGTTTTTATATAATATTGTATTAGTCATTTTGCATCTACCTCACATAAATTATTTGAATAAAATTTCGTACCCATCAAGGTACTACAATTTTGCTTCTTTCATTTCAAATGTTTTTTTTACTGTTTGATTCAAAAGTACTTTTACTTTTTATTTTGGTTTTTATTTTTAGTGTACTTTTTTACTGTGATTTTAGTGTACTGAATAAAATTTTATACGAATATGAAATTTAAGTCAAACAATATGTAGTGTATTTTTTACGTTAACATTGTAATAATAAATATAAATAAATAAATAATAGATATAATTAAATAACTCAACTTTCCCACTTTTAGTGTTTTGAGGCTCTGGTGGCTCACAAGTTAAGGTCAAAAAGTTTACTTTTTGACCGCGGTGAGCAATGCTACATTAGTGGCAAAGAGCCCATAAATACTGTGGGAAAGTTGAGTAAATAAGTATATTGCAATTAATAAAGCTTTTACAAAAGTTTGGTTGGTAATATTATACTCATTACCTGACGGAGAGATGAACCGTGAAAAAATATAGTGAGGTTATTGGATTGCCTGTAATTTGTGCAATTGACGCAGAGAAGGTGGGTGCAGTAAAAGATTTGGTATTCTGTCCGGGAGAGAGAAGGGTTGTAGCATTTATTCTCGAGAAAAAAGGCTATGAAATGAAAAAAAAGACTATCCTTATGAAGGATGTAATAAGTGTAGGTACAGATGCAGTAATTATTGAGAGCCTTAATGATGTGAAAAAATTTAAAAAGATACAGGATAGTCCTGAGTTAAAGGATAAAGGTAATGTAATTGGTCTTAGAATTTTTTCTCGCTCAGGTAAAGAACTGGGTATAGTCAAGGATGTTTTGTTTGACCCCTTAAAGGGCACAATTGAAGGGGTGGAAGTTTCAGACGGTTTGTTTACCGATATTGTGAATGGCAGGAACTTACTGCCCTTATTTGGAAAAGTTGAGTTCAGCGAGGAAAACATTCTAGTAGAAAATGAAGCGATTGAAGAAATTATGGAGAGCGGTAAGGGACTAAAGAATTTAATTGAAAAGAATAAGTGATAAGTAATAAGTAATAAGTAATAAGTAATAATTAATAAGTAAATAAGTAATAAGTAATAAGTAAATAATTAATAATTAATAAGTAATTATTGAAGGAAAGGAGTTTTATTATGAGAAAGGGTTTTGCAAAAGGTTTGCTCATAGGTAGTGTAATAGGTGCTTCGGTAAGTATGGCAATGAATTCAGATATGATGGGTGATAGATCCAGAAGGAAAATGAGAAAGAATGGAATGAATCTCATGAGAAAATCCGGAGCCATTATAGGAGATGTTCTTGATTTGTTGAGATAATAATTTTTTGTATATGCGATATGCGCAAAAAAGACTCAAATCCTCACTTAAGACTGGAGAAATCCAGTCTTAAGCTACATATGTCCAAAGTGTGTTTACGGCTGATTATATGATGGTGGATATAAAAAAATATAGTCGATATGTAAATTGCTAATGGATAGAAGTATATTAAGAAGTATATAAAAGCGGGAGAAATTAATGCGTTCAAAAAGAAGAGTTACTGCATATATAATAGCTACAATAATATTTATATTGTTTGTGTATTTTGTTTACCGCTTTAGAGTAAAAATAGGAAGAATAGTTGTACCTTTCATTATCGCGGGAGTTATTTCATACATTCTTCACCCTGTAGTTATCAAAATGGAGAGGAAAAATATTTCAAGATCGGTAAGTATAATTATTATATATGCTATTTTAGGTGTTTTCCTTGTCACTACAACGATTTTTATTATACCTCAGCTTATAAGTAACACAAAAGAGCTTATAAATGCCCTTCCGCAAATAACTCAGGTGTATAAAGACAACTTTGACAGCATGGTAAATCTTATACATAGCAGCAAATGGCCGGCGGATGTAAAAAGTGCCATATTTAAAGAGCTTTATAACGCTACGGATGTTGCGGAAAATATTATTTTGGATACCTTGAGGAATGCACTTTCAGGCTTTATAAAGGCGGCTGCGGGAATGCTTGACATGGTTCTGGCTATGATGATTGCTTATTATTTGTTAAAGGATTCAGAGTTTTTAAAAAATGCCGCATTGTCGCTTGTGCCCCGTAGATGGGGAAATGGTATTATTGCTACGGGCAGAGAGATTAATGGAATTCTTTCCGATTTTATTCAGGGGCAGCTTCTTACAGCAATAATAGTAGGTGTTATGGAAACTATAGCTCTTTATATTATTGGAATCAAGTACCCGTTGTTTCTGGGTTTGATAGGTGGGATAGCAAACACAATACCCTATTTCGGGCCAATAATAGCGGCTATACCTGCAGTGGCAGTTGCTATTATTCAGTCACCTGTGAAGGCGCTTTGGACAATTACTGCATTTGTAATAATTCAGCAGATTGATAATACATTTATTTCTCCAAAGATTATAGAAAACAGAATCGGACTTCATCCTGTTACCACAATTCTGGCTGTTCTGGCAGGTGGGGAGTTCTTTGGTATATTGGGCATGTTGGTTGCCGTACCGGTGACAGCTGTTATAAAGGTTATACTGAAAAGGGTAATAGAAGCCATAGTCT
>CAYPCH010000116.1:0-11599 GCA_964409165.1 uncultured Oscillospiraceae bacterium
ATGCGGGAGTTGGTGGCAAGAAAGTTACTGTTTATCACTATACAAATAAAGGTGGTTATAATGGAATTGCCTCTGATAAGATATTTAAATTCAAAACATCTAAACCAGGAAAAGGACATCCAGAAGGTGTTTATCTAACTACAAAATCGCCTGAAGAACTAATGAAAACCAACAATGGGTTTAAAAAACTTGGTATAACAAGTTCAAAATCTGAATACTTTTTTGAATTTGAAATTGACGAGAGTTTATTAAAGACTTTTAAAGGCGATAGAAGCGAATTTATAAAATTTACTGATGATGTTATAAATATTGATAGAAGTAATGTTTTACGTTATGGAGAAACACCAAAAAAGAAATAATTTATTTAACAAAACCTAAAAATGTGGCATTATATGGGGAAAAAGGAGGGTTATAAATGATAAGTGGTATTGATTATATTCTTATATCAAACATGGATGGTAAATATGTAAATAAGTGTTTTAGGGACTTTTTTGTTAGACTTTGGGGAGCCCCAATATTTGATGATTCTGTGAGTTGTTCTAAGGAAAATAAGACTGAGCTATATGAACTGTTTATTTCAAAAAATAATGCTATGTTAGATTTTCATGATGAAAATGGTTTTGAGTTAGATGAAAACGGAGAAGGGTGTATCTACTTAATATCTTCCAAATATTCAAAAATAAATGAAGATTTAAGCAGCATTGTCAAGAACAAATTAAATGAAATTGAATGTATATATAAATACAACCTCGTACTAAATGATTGTTGGCAATACACATTAGTTTTACCTGCTACAATCGAGGATAGCGAATTTTGTAAGTTAGTTCACGAAGAATTATTATCAATATTAAACTCTAAAAGCTAATGTAGGCATACAAAGCAAGGTGAGGACAACCACCAAAAAAATGGAAGCCCTCTTTTATATTCTTTTGAAATTGCAAGTGATTATTTGAACTTTGGTAAGCTAGAAAGCGGAAATATCTGCATAAAATCCCGGCAATCTAGTTTGGGTATGGCTCACAAGGAAAAGTTCGACGCGTCGAACTTTAAGGATAAGATAGTTGTAGCAAAAGGTTCAATGCAACCAAGAAATGTTTACCTAGAACGTTCAAAAGATGAAGTTGCTGGCGATTCAGGATGGTATCTTGGTTTGGTTGAAGAATAGGAATAACCTCAAGAATTAGAGGCTTATTATGTGCATCAGTTACTAAAGCTTAGACCTTCTTTGCTCCAAGCGTTAGCCATTCCACGAGGGTATTTGGTTGTTTTTACTGGTGATGAAATTGAAGCTATACTGAATGAAGAAGATATTGATATATGGCAAAGTTCGGTTACATAATTCAAACCATGATTTTTAATTAATAAACTAAGTAAAACCGCTTGAAATATTAATGTTCAAGCCGTTTTGAAATTCTAAATATCTTATAGAATTGTTGCACTTCAATATCCCAGCTTTTCTATTTTCTATTACCCGAAAATAAGTTCAAAGTACTCCACTGGAAAGGACGGAGGCTACGAACGTCATAAGGTGGATGAACAACACCTTGCATTACTGATAGGGAATCAATTCAAAATATATGATCTTCCACTTGACCGTTTGTTTTTGACAGTTAAACAAAACTAAAGAGAAGTAACTCGCTTAAAATGCGACTTTCCTTCTCTTTTCTTATTTTAATAATATTGTATGGAATAGTTAATTTAAAAATTTTCTTATTCAACTGTCGAAAACCCGATATAGGCGTATTGTGTTGCCATTATAGCAAAATAAAAGCAATTTCTACATGATAATGTGATTTTTATGTTGAAATTTCTAGAAGAGTTTCTTATAATTACACTATAGACAAAAGATACTGTGCAGTTATTCCAATTTATTGACTACTTGGTGCAGATAACTACTTTATATAAAATGACGAAAGCTGATACATGCATTGTTTGTTGTAATTTTGTTTAGGGGGAACTATGAATTTATACATAATCGCAGGGTCTAATTCTGAAACCATCAGGCAAGTCATGGAAAGAACAAATCGAATTTCTGTTGTAAAATGTGAAGACTCTATAGGACAAGCTTTTAAATATCTTTTAACTGATTGTTTGCAATATGATGCCATATTGCTGACAGATCAAGGCGTGATAAACAATTACGATAGTTTTAAAGAGATAATGGAGAGCTTTGTCGAAATTTTAGAGAATTCAGCCTGTCAGGCGTATTTCAAGTTTGTTACCAAAGATCCCGGTTTAGAAATTATATTTAATCAAGCTGTAGGCAATAACCCCAGATTTTCCGTGCATTTTATCGATCAGGTGAGGATACCTGCATCCATGCTTGTGGATATATGTTTGTCACACGAATCCAATACGGGTATAAACAGCCCTGTATTTAATAAAGCTGATAATTGCAAGACTTCAAAAAAATCCTGGGGCATCTTTGATATGCTAAAGATATCGCAGATTAAATCAAAAACACCCGATGAAGCCAGTCAATATGAGAATACTTCTAAAAGGGCTTACAAATCAGGAATTTTTAGAACGAAAAAGCATGAAAATAAAAATGTCTTTTTAAGCTCTAAAGATTGCAGGAAAGTAGCTGTTATAACTGGCCACAGGGGGTCTGGTGTTACAGGCACAGCTGCAAATGTGGCTTCTGTTGCATCGGAACAGGGATTGACCGCCGTTGTTTTAGACCTTGATATATTATTTCGGGGTATGAACCTCTATTTTACCAAATTCGGTGATGAGGTTGAGTTGAATGCTGATTTAGGTTATTCATTGATACGCTGCCTGATGAAACCGGAGTCCTATAGCATTAATTCTTGCATGATAAATGAAAACTTGTCGGTTATAACCCTTGCGTACTCGGTTTCTAGCAGAGACAGACTTTTAGAGGCACTCGATTACAGAAGACTGTTAAGCTTGATAAGTCTTTTGAGAGTGAAATTTAATCTTGTTCTGATAGACATGCCCATGGATATGCTGGAGAAATATCCCGATATAATAACACAGGTTGACAGTATAGGGTTGTGCGTAAATAATACTATTTATTCTGTTATAAACACTGTTAAACTGATTGAGGAAACCATATCGCAAGACAGTCTTCTGTTCAGAACAAAGAGCAGGGTTATTGTTACCAGATACAATGAAAACAATAACCATAATGGAAGGAAGTTTTCTCCTGAATTTACTTGTGAGCTTTTAAATGATCTAAGTGGTGTTATCGGGGGTGAATACAGAATCGGTGGTAGGGTTCCCTATTCAGGGGATTTCGATTTACAGGCCGGTCGCAGAGAAAAGATTTGTCATACCAACGATACATATAGAAATCATTATTTTGAAGTGCTGAAAAGTTTATTATAAAAAATTTATTATAAATTGTTTTAAAACTAAACAAGTCTATTTAAAATACCCCAGGGAGGAATATATGGATATAAACAGTATTAAAAGTATTAAGCCGGGAAGCAATCTTCCCAAAAAAGTGCTTGCCGTAATCATTAGTGTTTTCATTGTGGCTGTATCGTTTATTTTCTTGAATAATGTAAGCAGTGATGCAAAAGAAGTGATTGAGATTACGGTTGTCAGATCAAGCGGCGGAATTCCTGCAAGGACTCTGATTACAAAAGACATGATTGCCAGGGGAACTATTTTGAAGCAGGATTTCAATAAAGATATGATACTGTATGAAAATGCTGAGGAAATATTAAATAAGTATTCAGCATATTTTTTGAGAAACGAAACGCCAATATATTATGACCAACTGACAGCAATAAAGCCAATAAAAAATGAATGGTTGTATGAACTGCCGCAGGAGAAGGAAGTAGTGACAATACCTTATGATTATAATAAATGTGGTGGTGACATACTTACGCCGGGCGATTACATAAGAGTGAGGATAACTTATGAAGCTGAAGAAGTTGTTAATGTACAGGCAGGTGAAGGCGAACCCCCATACTTGACGGCGAGAACTAGTACAAAAAGAGCTACAAGGACTGAAATTATTTTTGACCGTATTCTTGTAAAGGATATGCTCAATTCAAAAGGCCACTCAATATATGAAGTTTACCAGGAAGTATTAAAGCTTAGTGAGGAGAAAAGGCAGGCTGCAATGACCAGTAAGGAGTTTATGCAGAGTGTACTTGCAAAATCCCTTGTACTTGAAGCCTCTGATGAGCAGGTAAACAAATATGCAACATATAACGGCGATAACTGTACTTTTACTTTCACAATCTTAAGCAGAGACGGCAACGATAATCTTATTGAGCAGCTTCCTACTGTTCAGAAGGAGGTGGAAACATGGATAAACGGGAAGAAAGACTAGATGCAAGGGAAATACTAGGTAAGCTGTCTCCCCGGGATAAAATATATAATGAAATTGACTCGAACCAGGTTATAGATAACGTTGTAGCATTTATACCTGCAGCAGATTCTACGGACAGCTCCATCCTTCTGGTTAATACAGCCGCGGCACTGGCAAAAAAAGGGTGGAGTGTATGCATACTTGACTTGAAAGTGTTTTATCCCAATATATACAAACTTCTGGACTGTGAAGTGGCTCCAAAAGGCAAAGGGCTTATAAAGCTGTGTAGGAGCGACAAAGTGGATTTTAGGGATGAAATAACCACAAGCAAGTATAAAAACCTTTATCTGCTATCTCCAAGCCCGATGGATTTGATAGAAGAATATTTTGATTTCTTATTAGAGGATGTTGAACGTGTTATTGGCACACTGAAAGAAATGTTTGACCTTGTTCTAATAGATGTTCCGAATAATCCACCTCTGGAGTTTTGCGTTGGTGCAATAAAACAATGCAATGTAGGCTTTATAATATGGAGCGAGAGGGTAGACTGTCCTCAGAATACCAGTAAGTTTTTGAATTATATAGGTTCATTGGGTATAAGTTCTGCAAAAATAGCCAATGTAATTTTAAACAATGTACAGGGCTTTGAATATGACAAGCAGGTAATTACCGAGATGGGTATGAAGCTTATAGCAGAGTTTCCGCAGATTCCGTCCATTATCAACTACTCTCTTGATGGTCGGGTTTATATTGTTGACAGTCTTATATTGAATAAGAGATATCAAAAATCTATGAACTTTTTTATTGATATTCTGGTGAAGTAATTACATGGAGGAGATTAAATGCTTAAAAGAAGCGATGTAAGTGAACTTCAAAGAAAAGCAAAATTCAATGTGGATAACGATGGCACTTCGTATTCAAGGTTTGTTTTGATGGCTTTTGATGAAGCAGTAAAGCAGTGTCAGCATTACATAAGCAAGGTCGCATCCAATTACTACAGAAGAATTGATGACCCTAAAAAGAAAAGGGAAATGACCGAGAGGTATATAAATGACTATGTTGAAACCCAGACCCCTGAAGTGGAAGGATACCACAATCTTTTAGATTTAAAAGATGCTCTTACAGATGAAATAACACATTATGGGCCCATTACCGAGGCTATGGAGGACCCAGAGATTGATGAAATAAGGGCAAACGGCCCGCATCAGATTTTCGTTGAAAAGTACGGAAAGACAGTGCAGTGGGATAAATGTTTTAACGACAGAGAGCATATGGAAAGAATAATTGCAAAGCTTATAGGCATATCAAAAGTAAGGCTTACGCCAAGGATGCCTATGGTTAATGCACGTACAATTGACGGTTGCAGGGTCAATGCAACCCATGCTGATATTTCTCCATATGGTATGCCTGCTTTTGTTGTCAGAAAGTTTAAGAAAGCTACCCTGTCCCCTGAAAATATGATAAAAGAACAATCCTTTTCAAAGAATATGTTCAAGATGTTGTCCTTAATGCCTAGGGCTGACCTGTCCTGGATGACTGTAGGGCCTACGGGAAGCGGAAAAACAACTCTTAATGAGGTTTTAATAAAGCAGATAGACCCTCTGAGCCGTATAATAACAATTGAGAACCCTTCGGAGCTAAGGCTTCTAAGATATAAAAACAATGATCCGAATGAAAAGGTTATAAATGATGTCCTTCAATATGAATCTGTGAGTGAGGACGATGACAGCAGCCCTGCTACCATGGAAAACCTTTTGATTAACTCTATGAGACAGTCGCCCCACTGGATAGGACCCGGTGAGCTTCGTGCGCCGGGAGAATTTGCAACTGCTTTAAGGGCAGCGCAGACAGGTCACTACTTCTTTACCACTCTTCATGCTGAGGGTGATAAGGAAGCGATATACAGGTTTTTAACGGCATATCTGATTCAGTCAGATGAACCGGCAGAACTGGCGCTTAGAAACATATGTGCAGCCGTAAAATTTGTTGTTTTTCAGGAAAAACTTGCGGATGGTTCAAGAAAAGTTACTTCAATATCGGAAGTTTTGGGCTCTGAAGGATTGAACCCAATTGTAAACCAGATATATACATTTGACTGTCTTGATGTTGAAGAGAACCCTTTGACAGGTAAAGTAACACAAATAGTGGGCAAACATAAACGTGTAGGCTCTATATCTGAAAAACTTCAGCAGAAAATGATTAAATCAGGTATCAAACGCAGCAAGTTTGAGTTCCTGACACTTCCTATGGATCCTGAAGAAGAGGAGGTTTACGATATAGATGGAATTCAATTTTCTGTTTAGTTTGGGGTTGGGTGTTGTCTCGCTGATTTTACTCAATATCCTTATGGATCTTAGATTGGTACGGGATGCAAAATATTCGTTCTTGAGCCTTTTTGACACTCTGGCATCCTACAATACAAGAAAATATGTTCAGAGAGTGAAGAGAAACAGGATAATAAAGCAAAAAGACAATTTTATAACAAAGTATAATGCAATAGTTGAGGCCCTCATTTTTGACTTTAACCTTCCTTTGACGCTGGAAGGTTTCAACTCTGTAATGTGTATTATGTTTTCGGTTATAGTTCTGGTTGCTGTTTTGTTTTTAAACAATATAACACTTTCCATGTTTGTATCGGTATCTATACTGGTGGGGATAATAACATACCTGACTATGCAGTCGAGACAAGCGAAAGCTGCAAAAATTGAATGCATAATGGACGCTGAGGATATTCTCTGTCCTCTTGCCAAAGAAGGTGTGCTGGTGGCAATAAAAAAGGTATTGGAATCGGATGAATACCTTCACAGGAGTATAAAACCACACTTTGTCCAGTTTGTAGAAAACTATGAGAACCATGGTTACTCCTTCAAACGTGCCATGGAAATTTTAAATAAGCAGTTGGGTCCGAAGTTTGACAATTTTGCAAAAAAAGCTGTTGTCTTTGAGTACAACGAAAGAAAAGGTATGGCGGATGTTTTTCTTGATATTGTTGATGAAAATGCGGCACTGCGAGAGATAAACGCAAAAAAGAACAGAATATTCAAAAAGATGAACTTGGATTTTCTGATTAAGGCCTCCCTGATAGTAATATTTTTGGCATATTCAATGACATTCAGAGACTTGAGGGAGTTTTTATTAAATACCGACCTCGGAAGGTTTATAAATACCTTTGCAATTGTTTCTATATGCCTGGGGTTTGCAAGGTGTCAGGCTCTTCAGGGCGACATAGGCAAGTTTGGAGGGGATAAATAGTGGAATACATAGCAAAGCTCGCAAGTCTTGGTGCAATCATATACCTTGTATTCAGTTTCGTTTATCCTGTATTCAAGCCTATGCCGGGAAGAAGGAAAAAGCGTTCAAGGGAGTTTTTGGTTAAGGCGAAAGAACAGAAAAACAAGGAAAAGTATTTGTACTTTAAGGATATAGTTTTAAGAAAGCTGTCGGGCAAATTGCTTTTGAATGAGGTCAGGCGTGAACAGTATAATTCATTAATCAACAGGCTTGACTTAAGGATAACCCCCGAGGAGATAAGGCTCAAGCAGATATTATATTCCTTGGCGGCACTTGTTGTTTCACTTATAATGATGAAGCTAATAATCTTTTTGGGTTATTTATGTCTGTTATTTGTTATTTTAGGATGGCTGTATCCGGTAGATGAGCTTGAAAGGAAGATAGAGAGAAAGAATAAAAATATACTGAAGGATTTTCCTTCATTTTACAGTATGCTTTATTATCAGTACTCCAAGTCGGTAAATATTTACCTTGCTGATGTTGTCAAGGACTTTTTGCCCAATGCCAATCAGGATATGGCTGATGAATTGGGAGTAATGCTTGATAATATAGAATACGGCGAGGAATATGCATTAAAGCAGCTTAAGAAAAGAGTCCCTCTAAGACATATTATCAAATTTTGTGACATTATGGAAACAAGACTCAGAGGATATGATAATACATCTCAGATGGCATATTTGAAAAATGAGCTGTATGAATTAAGGGTAGTAGAACTTGAAGAGGAACTGAGCCGAAGAAAAGCAAAGAATTCAAACGTTCAGATTGTTTTGTTAGTAGTACTTGCGGCGTATATAGTTGTATACTATTACTTCCAAGTCATGACTGCAATAAAGTTATTTGGATAATAAGCAAAAAAATTTAGGGAAATTGTAAAAAAACGTGACTAATGGCACTATTCATAATATTGTTTTTTGTATAAAATATGTTACAGGAAATATTTTTAAGAATAGGAAGGAAAGTTAGTAAGGGTCAATAGTTACCTTTTCTAAGAAAATTGAAGTGCGGTGTAAATTTTTATCGCGTTCATATAGTTTATAAATAAATTGAAAATTTACAGGAGGTCAATCATGAAAAATTTCAGAAAAAATTACAAAGGTTTTTTAGCTTTAACCAACCAAAGAGGAGAAATAAGCATAAAGCAGATAGCATTTACTTTAGCTGTCATTATAGTAATTGGTGCAGTTGCAACCACATTAACCGGAAATCATACGTTTATTGTTACAGCTATTGAAAATACATGGGAATGGTTGTTTGAGCAGGTGAAGGAAGTATTCAACTAAACCTTGTAGGGATACATAAAAGCAATAAGATTGTTTTAGATTTTATTCGCTGACAGATAAACTAAGCTAAGTGTATATTATATATTAGGATATGCATTAGCTTAGTTTGTACATGGGATTCTTAATAATACAGCTATATATTTTTAAAGGAGATATTAGTTTTATGGAAGGATTTGCAAAAGCAATAGTAACTGCAATAATTTGCGGGATTGTTTTTTTGCTGTTTACAAACTTCATAATGTTTTTTCCATGGTATATGACTTTAGTTTATGAGACCTATAATCTTTCTACTATTGCTGCAAATTACAATTATTTGCCTCAGGACGAAAAGGAATTTATCCTTGAGAATTTGAAGACCAAGCCGGTTTTCAGAGAACGCGGGGATGCAATTGAGGTTCGTTGTGACTATGAAGGAGAGCATTCTTATGACTACTACAGAGATATGGACTACACTGATAAACCTTATTGCCAAAGGGGAGAGAAGTTTAGTGTTTCTATAAAAGCTGCATTTCCTTTTAAGATTACGGTTGGAGGAAAGGAAGTTGAGAAGTCTCTTGATGTCGTATTCACGCTTCCAGTAACGGGAACAAGATATTATAAGGATTTGGTATATTAATTATGAAGGGTATTGCGTATGCCATATTGATAGCTATTGTCTCAGCTCTTATGTTTGGACCTATTGTGGAAATGGTTTACCTTTTTTCGGAGAAGGCAAGAATAGATTCTTCTGTCAACATTTGCGGAAGACTTGCAGTAATGGAGTCGGTTGACGTACAGGAAGCAAGGGAAAATATTATGCCTGTTGTTGATATTGATTTGTTCGTGGAAAGTTTTAATGATACATTTGCAGACAGTCTCGACCTGAATTTGCAGACAAGTGATATCGTAGATATGCCTTACGGTGGCAAAAAGGGTACTTCAAAGTTCAAATCAGCCAATGACAGACATAACGATTTTGAGGTGACTTTTGAAGTTATGGACTATTCGGATTATTGTGACGTTGAGATTACAACTAAATACAAGTATAAGACAAAATATTTGATATATGTTGATGAAAACGCACCGGAATTTGCCGATTTTAATCTCAAAAGATCTTCCCGTTTTAAAATTGAACACGAAAACTAGGAAGCAAGGGGAAGCAAGGGGACGGTTCTGCTGCTTCCAACGAAGGAAGCAGCAGAACCGTCCCCTTGCTTCCCCCTTGCTTCCTTCGTTGCAAAGCACCAAAGCATCAATACGTCAATAGGCACATTTTACTTAATAGAAAAAGCTTACAGAACCTTAACTTTACGTAAACAGTTGGTTAAATTATAATATAATTACTGCTAGATTAAATTTTAATGGTGATATTGATGTTAAATTTCTTTGAGAAGGAACTGATTAAGAGAATTCTGATGAAGGTAATCAGAATATCAGGAATTCTGTTTGGTTTTATACTCATTATAGTTTATATTTATGAATTTAAAAATGGCACATTGAGATTAATATATTTGTTAAGGGATATTACAACCGTATTATTTGGCACAATTATTATAGTACCATTTTATGTATTCAAAAGAATTAGTATGACATTTAATTATATTATTTTCGCGTTCTTAGCTGGATTTGCTACGTATTTTATTGGTTATTTCATTGTAGATATTGAATGGTTCACATTTACAGAAGAAAAACTATTCACTACAGTTCTAATTCTGCTTGAAATTTTAATAGTATTATCAAATTTATATGCTTTTTATTATTTGGTTATTAAAAAAGACAATGTGAATACAACAGAAGCCGAATTGTCAGATGACTTTTATGAGTATTTAGAATAGAATATATATAACACTTATTGACCGGGCAAATCCACTTTAATGCAGGGCGGTAATAATTAAAAGAGCATATTTAGATTTGCTTGATTTATGATAAAAGAAAAGAGGATTTTCTATGAGAAAAATTTATTTGACCCTATTAATAGGATTTATCTTGATTGCAAATTTTTCTGGTTGCATGAGAACTAATGACCAATTGAGTCCGACTCCGAATATGGAAGGAATTGACCTGAGTGGTGGAGTGTGTATTGTACTAACGCCTAAAACTACAGGCAGTAAGATGCCCTCTGAGGAACAATATGAAACTGCAAAATCTGTTATCAGTTATCGGCTAAAAGGTATGGGCTATGAAAATAGAAATGTTACTGTAGATGATTCGGGAAATTTTGTTGTTGAAATAGCTTCTGATAAGGATATTAATGACTCTGATATTGCAAGAGTGGTAGAAAATATTAGCAAAACCGGGAAGTTTACAATTCAAGAGATTGTCGAAAGTAATATGGAAGCAGGAACTTATTTACCGACAGACAAGGTGGTTGTTAGCGGAACAGATATACTGGATGCGGAACTATCATTTTCTGCCGAAGATGTTGCTATCGTTATAGAGTTGAACGAGAACGCTACAATGGCCTTTGAGGAAGCAACAGAAAGGCTTGTTGGTGAACGCCTTGGAATTTTTCTGGATAATAGACTTTTATTCGCACCTATTATTAATGAAAAGATCACTGGGAGAAAAGTTATGATTTCAGTGCCTGAAGGTGAAGAAGAAGCTCTTGATTTATTAACCATTATAATGTCGGGAAGGATTTCCTTTGAGTTGGAACAAACGAGCATTGAGAAGTAGGAAGCGAAGGAAGCAAGGGGACGGTTCTTTAAAGGGTCAATCGGAAGTTTTGCGCGAAAAAAAGACTCAACCAGTGGATAAACAC
>CAYPCH010000117.1:0-11479 GCA_964409165.1 uncultured Oscillospiraceae bacterium
AGGTACAGAAGAATTAGCTCATCTTGAAATGGTTGGTGCAATGGTACACCAGCTTACCAGAGGAGTTCCGGCAGATATACTTGAAAAAGAAGGATTGGGCGCATACTACTCCGACCACGACCATGCGGTGTATCCCATAAGCGCTGCGGGCAACCCATTCACGGCAGCTTATATACAGTCAAAGGGTGACGTTATAGCTGATTTACATGAGGATCTGGCAGCAGAACAAAAGGCAAGGGCTACGTATGAAAACCTTATCAATCTAGCTGATGATCCAGATGTAATTGACCCCTTAAGGTTTTTGAGGGAAAGGGAAATTGTACATTTCCAGAGGTTTGGGGAAGCTCTAAGGCTAGTACAGGAGAAGTTTGCCGAAAAGAAATTTTATATGACTACACCAATGCCAAGGGTGTGATTGCTTCAATGTAGTAAAAGTTCCAAGAGGCTCAACAAAAGGTTTGCAACAATATCATCGGCAAACCTTTTTTATTAGCGCCATTTCCTGAAAGGAAATCCAGCAAAAAGCTTTGGGACTAAATGTCCCGAAGCTTTTTATTGGGCCTTTTTGCGTGAAATAAAAATTGTTCAATTTTTAGAAAAGAATAATCCTCTCAACTCATCTTCCCATAGCTTGTCAAGATTATTTTCACCTGGCTTGATTATACTTTCTATCAAACCTCTTTTCTTCTCCTGCAACTTTGCAATTTTCTCTTCAATTGTGCCTTCTGTCAGAAGTTTATATACTTGGACAACATTTTTCTGCCCCATTCTATGGGCTCTGTCACTTGCCTGATCTTCAACTGCCGGATTCCACCATGGATCAAAGTGTATTACTATATCGGCTTTTGTTAAATTCAGTCCTGTTCCTCCAGCTTTTATTGATATAAGAAATACTGCTTCAATGTCGCTGTTAAAATTATCAATTTCCATCATTCTTTCTTCTGGCTTCATGGAACCATCCAAATAGTAATAGTTGATATTGTTGTTTTCCAGTTCATTTCTTATAATTTTGAGCATTTTTGTGAACTGTGAAAACACTAATACACTATGACCTGAACTTATTGACTGTGCTATTATATCCATTGCAAGATCAAGCTTTCCGCTACCCGCGTCATAATCCTCCAAAAATGTTGCTGGATGTGCACAAATTTGTCTTAAACGAGTTAACGCAGCAAGCATTTCAATATGGTTTCTCTTAAATCCAAATTCTTCAATCTTAGGAGCAAGCTCTTCTTTGAAACTTTTGTAATAAGCCGCATATATTTTCTTCTGCTCTCCCTTCATTTCTGTTAAATAATCCGTTTCAATTTTTTCAGGCAACTCTTTCAAAACATCTCTTTTTAACCGCCTAAGAATAAACGGTTTTATAAGTCTTGACAATTCATCCGCTTTTTCTTGATTTCTAGCCTTTACAATAGGCTCTTCGAAATCCGCGAGAAACCTGTTTTTATCTTTTAAAAAACCCGGCATTACAAAATCAAAAATTGACCAGAGCTCGGAGAGGTTGTTTTCTATAGGCGTTCCTGTTACTGCAAAACAACATTCGGCTTTAAGGCATTTTACACTGTTTGCATTTATGGTCAATGGATTTTTTATGTTCTGCGCTTCATCTACAAAAACATAGGAAAACCTCATCTTTTTATAATCTTCAATGTCGTTTCTTAAATAGCCATAAGAGGTTACAATAACATCATAGTCCTTTGAGGCTAAAATAAGCATGGTTCTCCTTTCACGTACACCAGTTATTACAAGGACTTTTAGCTGAGGTGCATACTTTTCCGCTTCCTTTTTCCAATTGTAAATAATTGAAGACGGTGCTATAACCAGGCATGGTCGCTCCCTTTTTCTTTTACTTATTATAAATGCCAATACCTGAAGGGTTTTCCCAAGCCCCATATCATCGGCCAAAATTCCGCCAAAAGAATATTGTGCCATATTATTAAGCCATTTCACCCCATCTTTCTGGTAATTTCTAAGAACACCGTTTAAAGAGCCTTCAATTGCAATTTCATCCTCAATTGGTTTTGAAACTTTATTCATTAAGCCTTTAAGACGTGCATCTATTTCTACATCGTCAAATCCCTTCTCTCTAAGATAGTTTTCTATATACATGCATTTGTTTAAAGGTATTTCGAAAAGACCGTTTTTAATGCTTCTTTTGTCTATGTTCAAATTACTCAAGAAGTCAATGAATTTTTCACTTTCAACACTGCTTAAGTTTATGATTGAGCCATTTTTCAATTGATAGTATTTCTTTTTATTGCTTATTGCGTCCAATAGACCAATTAATTCCTCATCACTTATATTTTCAAGGTTGATATTCATATAAATTATAGAGTCATCCAATGATAAAGAAAGCCCCATACTGCCAAGACTTCTCACATGCAGCTTCTTAAAATCCTCCGAATAATAAACTTCCGAAGCTTTTTTAAGCTCTATCAGTTTATCAGTTAGCAAGAACATTATTTTTTCCGTATCGTCCAACAGAAAAAGGCGTCCGTACTCGCGAAATCCTAAAAGCTTAACCAAAGAAACAACCTCTTTTTCCCTGTCAAATTCTCTAAAGCTTTTATCTTGCCCAAAATCATCGAGTGGGTTTATAGAATTATTCGCATAATTAAACTCTATTTTAGAAACAATCCCCTTTGCTGACACATCAAAATAGGCTCTTGATACAAGGCTTGCAGCATCAATTTCCCTTTCTACATCTTTGTCCATCGAAATATCAAGCGTTTTTTTATATCTTTCAATAAAATTTTTATGAAACTGCTTTTTGTCCTTCTCCTCAATTCTAAATGAAACAATATTTTTATTATTCCTATAGTTAAAAAGATTAAGGAAAATAGCACTTTTATCATCCGCAGGCTTTACAATAATCCCCTTTTCATAAAATGCAACATACTTAAAATCCAATGTCAGAGGGTAAAAATCGCCATACTCCGAATAATCCATATTCAAAATGTTATGGCTGCCTTTATGTGCTATACTTGTTTTTATTTGCACATCATTATTAAACTGAACTTTAGCCGATTGCTTATGAAAATTAAGACTTTCTATGTCATCCCATACAGCATCAAGGAATTTCCCACACTCAGCTTCCCCTAAAACAACTTCACCTTCATTTTTAAAACAGCTTTCATTATTGTTTCCGGAATTTCTATTATTTCTTGCAGTTTTCAGATAACTGAAAAACTCCAGCACTTTCACATCAGTTTTATTAAAGCACATTTTTGACGGTTCAAATATAAAATTCTTGCTCAAATAATATGAGTCCCCATTTTCAAAGCAGTCAAGAAAATGCCCCATTTCACGAATCTTATACATTTTTTCAATGCCAGTATAGGCCGCCAGTTTTATTGAATTTCCTTCATTAAAAAACTCCAATACAAGCTCAAGTCTTACAGTAATTTTCCCATAAGTAGCATTAAAAGCGTTAAAAAATTGAGTTTTACTAAAATCAACCAATTCTTCTTTTGTTTCAATTTTTTTATCATTCCAGGTCAAAACATCACTTCCCAATGCCATTTAAAAAAACACTAATTCACCAATTCAAACCTCGATTTGTCTTCAATCTTAAACATGGATACTGACAAAAACTCATCCTCTTCGGCTTCAATATCCCTCTTTATTGTCTTTAACTCTATATACTCCTCTTCCCTTCCTATTTCCCGCTCTATGTTCACAGAATAAATTAGGTTGAACCGGTCATAGATAGTATGCTCTTTCATATCTGAAAGGCAAATCATTTGAGTATTATACTTTTTTGAAATTTCAAAAAGAGGCTTTAAAAGATGCTCTGATGTAATTGGTCCAAAAGGGTTGTCCATTATCAAAACCTTACTTTCCATATTTGAGCCAAGCAGATTTTCCCCTCTCATATAAGTAAGAAGGGATATAAATACTACAAAGGCACTTACAAATAATTCTCCTCCTGAGTTCTCTTGTATAACCTCTTTCCAGCTTTTCTTTTTTAATTTGTTAGGCTCAATTTTAACAAGAGTTATTCCAATCTTGCTTATTGAAACCAACCTGTCAAAAAGGTCAAAAGTGCTTATTTCATTCATCAGAATATTGTCAAGTGCTTTTCCCTGCTTATACATGCTGACACAGTTTCTTATGGTATTTTTAAGGTATTCCTTAAGCGAAATACTTTCGAGATTATCCTTTTGAGGCAGATCAATTATAAGCATTTTACACCTTTTGCCATCTACGTCTATTGTTGAATTCCTGTCAATACTGTTCATTTCATCATAAACATTCATAAGATAACTTATGGTGTTATCAATAATGCAGCTTTCCATATTGTCAATCTTTTTAATATCAACTGAATGCTGCTCAAGCTTTCTGTCAATTTGAAGATAAACCCTGTCGAGTGCATTCATTGCATGAGTTGGCTGGTATTTTTTATCAGAGTCCAAAATAGAATTAAACAGGCTTTTAAACATCTCAGCCCTACCAATAAATTCACTTTCAATTTCAGAATATATATCAGTCAATAAATTTCTTTTAGTATTTGATAGCTCTGCCAATTCCTTATGCTCTTTTACAAGCGTCAATACATGTTCATTTATATCACCTTCTACAGCCTGAACCTCCGTTACAAGCGGTACGTATAACGAGTACTCTTCAAGAGCAAATCGCACCCTCTGCAAATTGTTTTCCTGGGCTTTCATCCGTGACAACTGTTTTTCAAAATTCTTCTGCTTGGTTTTTATGTTGTTTTTCTCAGTATCATAATCCAACTTCCTGATACTTTCCCTTACCTTAGGCTCATCATACCCGCACTTTTCCATAATGCTTTTTTTCATGTACCGTAAATCGGAGTTTTTTTCAGCTATCGTAAACTGTATACTGTTTTTATTTTCATTTAGCGCACCAAATTTACCATTTATTTTATCAAGTTGCTCCTCTAAACTTTCAAATTCATATTGGCTGTACTCCATTCCCATGCATTGGCTTTCTTCAATACCATATGAATCTATCTTTTTTTGTTTTTCGTTCCGGTCTCTTTTATAGTCCTCTAAAATATCCCTCATCGCCTGAATTTTAATCCCGATCTTTGAAGTATATGACGCCAGTTTTGATTCCAATTGCTCAATTTCTTCGTTTATATATTTACCATGCTTTACATCACTGTATTTTTGATAATTCTCTTTGGCTTTCTCCAAAGCTTTTGAAATATTGTTAATTCTAAAATTATGTCCATGCATACTTTCCTTTGCATCTGCAATTTCTTTATCCAAAACTTCCATTTCCGTCTTTTTAATGTTCAAAGCCTCTTCTTTTTGATTTTTCTCCTTCAAATCAACAGAATATCCCTCATATCTTGTAAAAAAAGTGTAAATCTCTTCTCTTTTTCTTAAAAATCTGTTTTCACGTTGCAACAGTTCAGTTTTTGCTACCATTTCATCTTTATTCTTGTTCTTTTTAATAACTATTTCAGCTTCCATTGCTTTAGTATTAAAAGTACTCTCTTCGAGTTCTTTCAATATCCTGCTTATATCTTGAGACATTTTATTTTTGTCAGCTTCAGTATAGTTAAACTCCTCAACCTTAAATATATCACTCTCAACATTTTTCAATGCTTCTTGTGCTGTCTTTATTACATCATTGTTTTTAGAAATTTTATTTATTAAATCATCACAAACCTCCTTAAGGTAATTTTTATTCAAAATCCTGTCATCAAAGGCAATGAGAAAATCAATGTCTCCATAGGAGTGAAGGCTGTTTCTTGACCTTATTTCTATAGCACTCTCCAACCTCTCTCTTTCAACAATAGGAATGATAGGTGATATAACGCCTTTAAATTCCATTTCCCTTATACACTCAATATCCTTTCGTGATACTATAAGCGAATACGGTAGAAACGGGTTGCTTTTAACCAGTTTAAGCTTTGCTGTTTTATTTTCCTGCAAGCTTTTGAGCCATTCATATCCGAACTCAACCAGAATGCTATTATCCTCAAGTATTTGTTTTAAATCCTCAGACACCTCAAAAGCCTTTCCTGATTCATAAATTTTAAGTTGCTTTCTGAAAATTGAATTTTCAAGACTCTTGTCACCAATAAGTTTAGTAAATTTTTCTTTATCTGTATATAAAGGAATAAGCAGTTTTTCTTTGTTGTAAAGAAAGTCCTCACTTAATTGATAAGACTTAATTATTTTGACAATTGCATTCTTTTTATTTTCGAATTTATTGTAATCCGACTCATGTTTGTTTTTTTCAATAACCAATAAAGGATACTTGTCCCTCATTTCTTTTATTTGTCTTTCCAATTTATCAATTTCATTTTGATTTTCAACATGTCTTGTGTTCAGTTCGGTTATGTTCTTTTCAAGCTCCGCTTCTTCTTCGTCCAGCATGACTTTAATAGTGTTTATGCTCTCCTCTCCAAGATCATGGACATCAATATCCCTTACAGGCAAAAAATCCGGATATGCCATTCTCAATGTCCTTTCCGACTCTTCAAACACTGCAAGCCTGCCTCTTGCAGCTATGAGCTGGTCGTTCAATTTTGAAATATCTTCCTTTATCTTCCCATAGTCATAAAAACTCTTTGAAAGTCTGCTGTTTTCATTGGAAAGTTGTCTTTTTTCATTATCAATTGTTTTTTGAAGTTCCAAGACTTTTGCCCTATACTTTTCTTTTAAAGAATACTCAAGGTCATTAATGATATTGCGTATATCTTCCTGCTGAAGACTTTCCTTTTCCAATTCGGTTTCATACTTTGCAATCTTAGAGTTCAGGTTTTTAACTTCATCTTTGAGCTTCTTGCATGAAAGCAGGTTTTTTCTGCTCTCATATTTGAAAATCTCTGCTTTTAGCTCATTCATCTTGTTCTCAATATCCAAAGAATTCTGTTTTATTTTTTCAAGGGCATCATAAGCCTGA
Organism: uncultured Oscillospiraceae bacterium; assembly: GCA_964409165.1. Lineage (GTDB taxonomy): Bacteria > Bacillota > Clostridia > Acetivibrionales > Acetivibrionaceae > CAYPCH01. The sequence continues at coordinate 6,892 of CAYPCH010000117.1, forward strand.
TGATATTCGCCGGACAATTTCTCGTATTCCAGTTCCTTTATAGCATTTTCCAAAATCGTAATATTTCTTAACATCTCTTCTTTTTCTCTGTCAAAGGACTCTATTCTATCATTTACAAACAAAAATGAATTGGCAAGATCCCTTTTATTGTTCTCATAAAAGGAAAGCGTGTCTTTATACTCCATAAGACTCTCATAAAGCACCTTCGACTTTCTTTTAAAGTCTTCAAAGATTTCCCTTTCCCTTATCATGTCCTCATTTTTTACAATCTGCTCTGTATGATTCTTTATGAGTTCTTTAATATTTTCAACAAAGTCCCCATTTCTGTTAAGCTGTTCTTCTATTGTCGGTATAAACCACTTTTTAATTAAAGAATTTGTCGTCTTGCAATCATTAAAAAACGAATTGAGTCCGGCCTCTGCCTCGTTTATTTTAACCATAAGGTTTTTCCATTCAAGCTGATTTATTTTATAAGCTTGAAGCCTTCTTGCATATTCTTTCTTGTTATCGGCCAAGTCCCAACGAAACAACCATACAGCATTTCCTTCCTTCTCTGCTGTTGATATGTTCCTTATAACCCTATCAAACTCAATCAGCTTTACTATTCCCTTTTCTTCCTCCAACAATTCGATGTTCTTTATATCAAAGCTACTTTCACCTTCATACTCAGAAATAAAAGTTACTATTTTTAAACTTTCGCCTTCATCTTCGATGCTTTTACCCATTATTCTCTTAATGCCAATACCTGTCATAACTCTCTTTGAGCTGTCATCTAAAATCCACTCTATCATAATATAGACCGGTGCCTTGATATTTTTAAAATATCCTTTAAAGCTCCTGTCCTTTAGCTTCTGCTTGGGTACTATCGGCTGCATCATCATCTGGACAAGCACAGTCTTGCCTCCGCCATTCTGAAGGTTTAACAGGGTATCCTCCCCATTATAAAAATCAAAAGTCTGATCATAAATATGCCTGTTCTCGTTATATGTAAAATTAACAAACCTTATTTTTCCTATCTTTGCCATAATCTGCTCCTTTTAATATCCCAGTAGTCTATTAATAGTTTCCAATCTGTTTGCATCCAAAAAATTATAAGTCATAAGATGAGTCAGCTTGTTTGAAGGCCTGATATCCTCTTCAACTGTATCATAAACCAAAAGGTTGTGCTTTTCCAGGAAAGCACATACACTCCTTATATATCCGTATTTCGTTTTTCTTTTTCCCTGCTCATCTATCTGCAGTGCATTCCAGTGTTCAAACATAGCGGTGATATTAAACTTTGCCTCCTCCTGCTCCTTCTCAATATCCTTTTTGGAGTTTGCAAAATCAAGCCTTGATGTAATCACTTCTTCAAGTTCGGATATTCTGATAAAATCCCTTGACTTTACATAGCTTCCTTTTCCACTGAAGAAAACAAGTATAATAGTAATTATAATATATTGAGACAAATAAAAATCAATCTTGCGGGCATCATAACTGATGATTTTCTGAAGATCCATTTCCTTTATGCCAAGAATATGGTTTTCTTCATCAGGAATAAGATATATAACTTGATTATACTTCTCAATTGTTACATTGCTTTCCTTTGCCATTATTTCTATAATAGCTCTTACTTCGCTGTCGGAATAATCCAGATAAAGCTCCTTGTTGTTATCAAAAGTAAGCTCTCCGTCCTTTAACAAAAAGTAATATATTCTCATTGCTTTCTCAATAATCATTTCATTCAATTGCGATTCACCTCAATTTCAAACAATATATCAGGACAATTAAGCCCCTCTACTTTTTCAGTGGTAAAAAAACCATCTGAATTCTGAGTCAAAGGTTCTTCTGCTATAAAGACCTTTTTATTTCTGGAAAGAAAGATTTTTAACCCCCTGATATCATCATATCTTTTATCCCGGTTCAAAAGCTCAAGAACACAGTATTTTATGTCAAAAGCTTCAGATGGGCTGAACACAGTTTTGTTTTTCCTCTCTTTAATGGCTATAAAATCTACTTGCTTGATATTGCAAAGCTGAAGTAAAACGTTTGTCAGGATTTTCAAATCCGGTACAAACTTCACATATTCCTGCTTCAACTCATTAATTATTGATGACAACATTATCTTGTTTTCCGAGCTTTCCAATGTCGACTTACATATTATTTCAAATATATCAATATACTTATTGTTAATATCGCGTATTCTTATGTCACTCTCACTCTCAAACCTGTTGAAGTATCTTTCATTCATCAGGATATTACTTCCCTCGCTGTAGGTTTCAGTGGATGCAATCCTTTGCTCCCTAAGAGCCATTTTAATATTGAAAAACTTGTTTGTATCAGGCATAAATAGCGGTCTTAGAACTTTTATGAGAGGATATGCCAAATCAGGGTTTTCCTCTAGCCTCTTAATAATAACATCTTCAAAATTCATTCTGTTTTCAAATCCAATATAAAGTATGTTATCAACCGCTTCATTGTATATTTTTTGAAGTTGCTGCTGCTTCAATAAAAGATTGGACTGCTCGTTTATAATGAATTTAAGTCTGTTTTTTATATATAAAATATCTTCCATTTCTTTTTTTAGAGCCTCTTTTTGAATACCATTACTATTACTTGAAATTATTGAGTTCTCCACTCTTCCAATAAGTTCGTAAAGGTTGTTATAACCTTCTTTTTGTTCATCTATTGAAGAAAAAGTACTGTTGTAAATCTTTTCATACTCTTCAATTCCTGTACCTCCTATATCCTCCTTGACTCTTTTTATAAAGTAATTTATTCTCTGTATCTGCGTCTTGCTTATATTGAACAAGCTGTCTGCATTGTTTCTTGCCGCATTGAAATTTCTCTTTTTGATTGAAAGGTTAAGTTTGAACTGCTCAATGGAAACCTTCAAGGAGTCTTCTATTTCCAGAGTATTGAACATAAACTTATAACCCTGTGGTGTCATGTAATAAGTATAAACATTATCATTGCCAACTGAAATTCTTTTGTCATCTATCAGTTTTACATTTATTTTTTCTTCTTTTTTTGTCTCGAAATTATAGGTCGGAAAATAGTGGGGAATCCCACTGTTCTGCAAACAATCCTTTATAATATAATCCACTATCTGCAAGTACTCTTCATCAGGTATATTCTTTTTCAAAAACTCAGCATCAAGCCTTCTTATGAAGTTGGCCACATCATTTTTTGTACAGGCTTCTTCAACCAAAGACTTTTCCATTATGAAACACAGAACAAGCATAACAATATTTATTGTCTCAGATGCATCAAACTTAAACTCCCTAAGCTTGGTTTTCCTAGCAACCCTTGTAGTTATAAAATCTACAATTGCAACTATTTCTGCACGCCTGTGAAAATCCTTTAAAAATTCGTATATCAATCTGCCCTCTCAAAAAATTAAAAGTCATTATTCTATACTATTTATATACAATTATCAACAAATAATCAAGTCTTTTTTCTTTCCAACTACTGTAACCGTATAAAAATTATTGTTAAGCCATAAGATAATTAAGGTGCTGTTACAAAATGAATAGAAATTTATTTTGTAACAGCACCTTTTAAATTATACTTAAACACTCAACTTTCCCACAGTATTTATGGGCTCTTTGCCACTAACATAGCATTGCTCACCGCGGTCAAAAAGTAAACTTTTTGACCTTAACTTGTGAGCAACCAGAGCCTCAAAATATTATAAGTGGGAAAGTTGAGTTAAATACTTATATTTTGCTTTTAAGATATTCAAGAGCTTTAGATAATATTACTGCAGTCTCTGCTCGAGTAACCTTTTTAGAGCTTTGGATTGTATTGTCAGGATAGCCGCTTATTATTTTAAGTGAATAAGCTTTTTCAATATATCCTTTTGCCCATATTTCTATCTGATCTGAGTCTAAAAAACTGAGTTTATCTCCAGCTGTTTGATTTTCTTCTAAAGCTTTAATTACCATAACAGAAATTTCTGCTCTTGTAATTTGATTTGAAGCTTTGAATGTATTATCCTCATAACCACGTATAATACCTTTATCAACAGCAGTTTTTATGTATCCTACAGCCCAATCCGGAATTGTACTATTGTCATCAAAATCAAGATTTTTATTCTCTGAAATATCTAATCCAAGCATTTTTACTATTAGTACTGCTGCTTCTGCTCGGGTAATTAGGTTTTCAGGCCTGTATGTGTTGTCCTCATAACCACTTATAATTTTTTTACCGACTAAAGAATTAATATATTGTTCCGCCCAATGACCCTCTATGTCAATTGGTGTGTTTGGAACACTTTCGGGAGTAGGAGTAGGAGTAGATGTGGGTGTGGGTGTAGGTGTGTTTTCAGTTACAGGCATTATTCTCCCTCCGCCAGATCCTTTCTCTGTTTTTTTACTTGGCGTTTCTATAGGAGATGGAATCGGTGATGGTGTTACAGTAATGATATCATTTACTACAGTAATATTTATTGGTTCACTTTCCATATATAGACTATCACTTGTACAAAATGTTGCCTTTAATGCGACTTTTCCAGGACGAAGTGGCATAATATATCCATTATCAATTTTAACATTATCCTGAATCCGTGAATATTCTAGCTACTCGCCATAAAGCTATCATTTTCCTG
>CAYPCH010000118.1:0-11441 GCA_964409165.1 uncultured Oscillospiraceae bacterium
AAAGTTCTAAAAAAATAAAGTGATTTCTTAAATTTAGGATGCGTAAATTATACCTGATGCCTTACAAATTTTCAAACTGCGCTGTTCTATTTTAAAGCTTCCAATATAGCTTTCTCTACGTTCTTAAGCTTAGCACCCATTTCTTCAACCTCAAGATCAGTTCTATCCTGCTTTAAATCAAGTCTTAATATTGAAGAGAGTTCACCAATTTCTTCCTTCAGTGTTTCTAGCGTTTCTATTATTGCAAGTCGTTTAAATGCGTAACCCGGCACAAACCTTCTGTCTGTTTCTATTGCTCTATGTGGATTTAAAATAAAACTGTCGCCTTTTTCAGGAATTATTGTTTCAATATTTAACCTTTTGTTTATCTCACTTGAAAATTCATTCATGGAGGGCTCTTCACCATGTACAATAAATATTTTTTTAGGTTTTCTGTTAATTTTTCCAATCCAATCCAGCAAACCTGCCTTGTCTGCGTGTCCTGAAAAGCCGTCTATTATTTCAATTTTTGCATTAACAGATATTTCTTCACCAAAGATCCGAACCTTTTTTGCACCGTCCAGAAGCCTTCTACCCAAGGTACCCATTGCCTGATACCCAACAAACATAATCGTTGAATCCTTTCTCCACAGATTATGCTTCAAATGATGCTTTATCCTTCCCGCTTCACACATTCCGCTTGCGGATATTATTATAACGCTGTGCTTCCTTTGGTTTAAAGCCTTTGACTCGTCGGCTGTCCTTGTGAACTGTAATCCAGGAAAATCAAGCGGATTATCTCCGTTTTCAATATATTCTCGCGCTTCTTCATCATAGCAGTCCAGGTTTCTCCTGAATACTTCTGTTGCAGATATTGCCAATGGGCTGTCTACAAAAACCGGTGTTCTGAACAGCTCCTTTATTTTCTCATCATACACTTCTCTTTTCTTATTGAGTTCGTATATTATTTCCTGAGTTCTTCCCACTGCAAAGGATGGAATAATTACATTTCCTCCATTGCGTATTGTTTCATTCATTGTGTCTATAAAAGATTCAGCTTTGTCTTTATTTCCCATGTGAAGCCTGTTACCGTAAGTTGACTCAATAATAAGATAATCCGCACTTTCTATAAGGGAAGGGTCTCTAAGAATTGGCATGTCCTTATTTCCAAGATCACCTGTAAATACAATTTTAGTTTCTTCTCCATTCTCTGTAATCCATATTTCTATAATAGCGGAGCCAAGCATATGTCCTGCATCATTATACCTTACTTTTATTTCATCATTTACTTTGAGCACTTCACCGTATGTCAAACTTCTAAATAGGCTAATTGAGTCAACCGCATCCTGACATGTATAAAGCGGCTGTACAGGAGGTTTACCAGCCCTCTCCCGCTTTCTGTTTATCCATTCATTTTCAAACTCCTGAATATGTCCGCTATCGGGAAGCATTAAAGCACAAAGCTCGGTTGTTGCCTTAGTTGTTATTACTTCACCTCTGAATCCCATTACATAAAGCCTGGGTATCCTTCCACTGTGGTCAATATGGGCATGTGTCAGGAAAACATAATGAAGTTCCGAGGGATTAAACGGAAATTCCTCCTCATTTATCAGGTTTTCCTTGGAATTACCCTGAAACATACCACAGTCAACCAAAAATTTTGTAGAATTAGTTTCTATAAAGAAACATGAACCGGTAACAGTTTTTGCAGCTCCCAAAAAAGTTATCTTCATATTTCACCTCTAATTAATTATTTTACTATATATTTTGCAATAAACGTTTTACATTGATTTTGGATATTGCAACATATATAAATTGCTTGCTGTATGTTTCTATTCGACAAATTATGCTATTTTCCTTTATTGGCTAAGGAGTAGCTGAAATATACACAAAAATATCATTCGCATTATGTGGCATAAAACAATAATTATGAAAATCACTTTATTAGGCTCCTTGGAATGAAATGAAAGAGGCAAAATTGAGTACCATTGATGGGTACTCAATTTTATTTTTAATTGTAATGTAGAAACATTTTCGTGAGTAATTTAGACATAAACCCCCTCTTATTAATGATATTACACGAATAATTATGAAGTAGTATGTGGTTCAAGTTGTCCTTACAAGTTTTTTATTTGCCGGACACAAGATTACAATGGTTATAGTGCATAGTGAAATGAAGGTGCTTCATTAATGCCTTCTCTATTTATGCATGTAAATAATAAAAAAATGAATTAGGAGTGTGGAAAGATGTACAAAAAGAAAGTATCAATTCTATTGGTGCTTGCGATGCTGCTGACATTATTTATCCCGCAGATTACCGCCAGCGCCGCAGAAGTACCGGAAGGCTATAGAAAGCTTCTGGATGTTCAGATTTTCAAAGACAAACCTGTTACTGGCTGGTCCGGCAGTGGCGGAGACGAGCTTGAAGCAGTCAATGCAACATTACCTGTTGACTCAACCGAAACCTATAATGGATTGCCTTCATTAAGGTTAAACTTGACGAAATCACTTTCATCCGGTTGGTTCACTTCCCTTCTCACAGTTCGTGGTTGGAACACACATGATTTAACTCAGTATGTTGAAAATGGTTATCTTGAATTCAACATAAAAGGAAAGGTTGGCGGTGAAAATTTCAGGATTGGCATGAGAGATAAGGTTAGAGAACGTATGCCTCTTGAAATCGACATTACAAAAAACATTACACAATATGTAGATATAACAACAGAATGGCAGAATGTTAAAATACCGCTTATAGATATCATGGATCCGACAGGAATTGATACTGTGAGTATTACCTGTGTTGTAATGGGACATGAAACTTCCAGTCCGTTCACAGTATGGTTAAACGATGTGAAAATAGTATCCCCGGATAATGAGAAATCAGCTCCTGCTATAAAAGTAAACCAAGTTGGTTTCCTCCCTGACTCAGTCAAATATGCTCTTGTTACAGGGTTTCAGGAAGAGCTTGCAGCTGATGCCGGTACTGCATTTCAGGTTAAAAATGCTGTTGACGGTACTGTAGCTTTTGAAGGAGCTTTAACATTGGTTAAAGACTTTGAGGCTGTTGATTCTGGAGAAAAAATTCTAAAAGCTGACTTTTCAGACTTAAACAGCGATGGTGAATATTACATATCTGTTTCTGCGGAAGGCATAGAAAATTCGCTCAAATTTAAAATAGGAAGTGATATTTATAATCCTATGCTTGTTGACGCTGCAAGATATTTTTATTACCAGCGTCAGGGAATTGAGCTTGAAGCCCCTTATGCTCAAGACTATCCAAGAGCTGATATAACTCCCCAGGATTCACAGGCAGTTTTCAGTTCTGGAAAAAAACCGGCTATTGATGTAACTAAGGGCTGGTACGATGCCGGTGATTTTGGCAAATATGTAAACGCTGGTGCTACTGCTGTTTCAGACTTGTTCTGGGCTTATGAAATGTTCCCTGAACAGTTTAAAGATACTCAGTTCAATATTCCCGAAAGCGGAAACGGAGTACCGGATATTCTTGATGAAGCTAGATGGGAACTTGAATGGATGCTGAAAATGCAAGATAAGGACAGCGGAGGATTTTATCCAAGAGTTCAAGCTGATAACGATGAAAAAATAACCTCAAGAATCATAAAAGATGCAAACGGATGTACAACCGATGATACTGCTTGTGCAACAGCTGTGTTGGCACATGCCTATATAATGTATAAAGATATTGATGCAGATTTTGCAGATGAATGTCTTGAGTCTGCTAAGAAAGCATGGGCTTTTCTCGAAAACAACCCTGGCAATATAGTTTCACCATCCGGTCCGTACAATGTCAGCAATGACAAGAGTGACAGGTTATGGGCTGCTGCTTCACTTTTCAGAGCAACCGGCGGTGAAGCATATAATACTTATTTTAAAGGAAACTTTGAGAGCTTTGCCTCGAAATTTACAGACCCCAACGGTTATGCCAGCACTTGGGGCGATATGTGGTTTACTGCATTCATGTCCTATCTTGCAGCAGACGCTAAAGACTCACAGATTGAAAGCTGGATTGATACTCAATTCGACAAATGGCTCAATAAGATTATAACAAGATATGAAAACAATCCATGGGAAAACATTGTTGTGCCCGGAAACTATTTCTGGGGTATCAACATGCAGATAATGAATGTTCCTATGGCTGCCATAGCAGGAGCAAAACTTCTTGATAAAGACGATGCTTCAATTTCTGAAATGGCATTTGCAAATTTGAACTGGCTACTTGGAACCAATCCTTTGCGTTTCAGCTTTGTTTCAGGTTATGGAGAAGATTCTTGTAAAGGTATATTCAGCAACATATATGGATTTGATAATAAACCCGGTATTCCGAATGGTTACATGCCAGGTGGACCAAATGCATTTGAAGGTTCAGGGCTTTCAAGGTTTGCAGCCAAATGTTATACCAGAAGCAGCGGTGACTGGGTTGCCAACGAGCACACTGTATATTGGAACGCACCTTTGGTGTTCATGCTTGCATATGCAAATAACGATACTTCAGCAGGACCGGAGCCTACACCAAGTCCTACAGATGCGCCGGATATTACTCCTACAAATACGCCTAAGCCGACTCCTTCAACGTTGCCACCAAGTCCTCCACCTACTACACCGGCATATAATACGCCGGTACCAACTACAGAGCCATCCAAACCGGCCAGCGTAGACGTAAACATAGATACAACTGCTGATTTAAAACCCATCAGCCCTTATATTTATGGAACGAACCAGGATCTTACAGGTGCCAAGGTCAATGCAAGAAGACTCGGCGGAAACCGGTTGACAGGTTACAACTGGGAAAATAATTACTCCAACGCTGGCAGTGACTACAAACACTCAAGCGACACTTATCTTCCACAATCAGGTGGTCTCCCTGTTAACCAGTATCTTGAGCCGGGTGCAGTAGCATCGTTCTTCCATGACAAATCTGTTAAAGACAGTGTACCTTATACTATTATTACACTCCAAGCAGCAGGATATGTTTCAGCTGATGAAAAAGGAGAAGTGTCTGAAAAAGAAGTAGCACCTTCATCAAGATGGAAGGAAGTCAAATATGCAAAAGATGCTCCTTTTACTCTTACTCCAGACACAGAAGACGATTATGTTTACATGGATGAATTTGTGAACTTCCTTGTTAACAAATACGGAGATTCAGCAACACCAACAGGAATCCGCGGATATTCTGTTGATAATGAACCTGCACTATGGGCTCATACACATGCAAGAATCCATCCTGAGCAAGCTGGATGCGAAGAAATCGTAAATAAAACCGTTGACCTCTCAAAAGGAGTTAAAGCTGTTGACCCTTCAGCAGAGATATTCGGTCCTGCATTATATGGTTATTATGCATATTATGCTTTCCAGGATGCACCTGACTGGAAAGATGTAAAAGGTAATTACAGTTGGTTTATAGACTACTATCTGGACAGCATGAAAAAGTCTTCTGATGAAGAAGGAAAGAGACTTTTAGACGTACTGGATCTTCACTGGTATCCGGAAGCACAGGGCGGCGGACACAGAATAACCTTTGGTGAAGATAGCTCAAATACAGATTGCAACAAGGCACGTCTCCAAGCTCCTAGAACTCTTTGGGATCCATCATATACAGAAACAAGCTGGATTACCGAGCAGGAACAGTTCAGGGCAACGTTGCCTCTGTTACCAACAGTTCAGAAATCCATAGACAAGTATTATCCAGGAACCAAACTTGCATTTACAGAATATGATTATGGCGGCGGAAAACATATTACTGGCGGTATAGCAACAGCCGACGTGTTGGGTATATTTGGCAAGCACGGTGTGTACCTCTCTACATACTGGGGAGATATCGGCAACAATTATACTTCATCTGCTTTAAATCTTTACACCAATTACGATGGCAAGGGTTCAACCTTTGGTGATACAAGCGTAAAATGTGATACCTCTGATGCAGAAGTAAGTTCTGCATATGCATCAATAGTAAACGGCGATGACGGTAAACTTCATATAATTCTTCTTAACAAGAACTATGAAGCAAGCACTACATTCAATCTTTCCATAAACAGTGACAGCCAGTACAAATCCGGAAAGGTATGGGCATTTGACAGAAGCAGTTCACGAATAACCGAAAAAGCACCTGTATTAGGTATTGAACGTAACAGCTTCTCTTACACATTGCCTGCATTGACTGCCTGCCATATAGTGCTTGACACAAGTGAACCTTCCTTTACTTACGGTGACTTAAACGATGATAATGAAATCAACTCTGTAGACTATGCTTATATGTTACGCTATATAATGGAATCGGTTGACAATATCAATATCCAAGCGGCAGACCTGAACCTTGACGGATCTATTAATTCAATAGACTATGCGATTTTAAGAAGGCGTGTTTTAAAAATACTGCAAACACTTCCTTATGTAGTACTTGAATCCCCTGTTGCAAGTTTTACAAGCTCACCGGAAACCGGATTGAGCGGTGAAGACATAATCTTTGATGCATCAGGTTCTACTGATAGTGACGGAAGTATTGCTAATTGCTGGTGGGATTTTGGTGATGGTACAGAAGGACTGGGAGCAACTGTAAAACATCAATATAAAGCCCCTGGCTCTTATAAAGTAAGGCTTATCGTTACAGATAACAGCGGGCTTTCAGATACTTTTGAAAAGACCATTAAAGTAGAATTCTTTGGAGGAGATACTTCCGATTTTGGTTGGGAAGATGGTACATTGGATGGTTTTTATTCTGGAAGTGACGAATCCGTTTTATCAACCTCGACAGATAAAGCATTTAAAGGCTCCTATTCATTGAAATGGGATATAACAGGCGCTGCTGAGGGAACTTTTGATATGAAGAAGGATTGTGATGCAATAGTACCTGCCGGTTCAAAGGTATACTTCAGGGTATGGATACCTGCTAATGCTCCTATAAGCGCAATACAGCCATATGTAATGCCTCACAATGCAGATTGGACTGAAGCTTTATGGAACGGCGCATGGGGAGATTACAATTCAGCCAAAAAAGGTGAATGGAATGAATATTCTGTTACCTTGCCTGAAGATACAGATATGACATTGTCTCAGCAAATTGGTATTCAGTGTATTACATCCGGTGAAGGAGAGTTTACTCTTTATGTAGACTCAATAGACTGGTAATACAACGTGAAAGGATAGCTGAAATGGCTCTAACAAAATTGAGTACCCTTGATGGGTACTCAATTTTTTAGGCCTCATGGAGTAAATTTAAAGAGGCAAAATACTATGAAATGAGTCAAGGAATCATCTCTTGACCTACTTGATTCACTACTTATGTGAATCTTCGCCGCTACATTCATCACAGCCGCAATCACAATCCCATTCAATAGCTATATCATTATTGCATTCTGGGCATTTGAATGATTCTGCATCGCCGTCAAGCATGTCTTCAAGCAATTCAATAGTTTCATGACAATGAGGACACTCAATTTCAGCTATAAAATCGTCATCATCGTCATCTTCGTCAAATAAAATCCTCTCGATTTCAGCCAGATCTTCATCCATGCTGTCAACCTGTTCTTCCAATTGTTCTTGCACATCCTCAATATCGTCTACAGCCAGTGCAATATCGTCCAATACTTCAATCATTGCTCTTAAGATTTTTCCTTCATTGGTCGTATCACTCAGCTGCATCCCTTCTGCAAGCCCTTTAAGATAAGCAACTCTTTCTTTAATAAAACTCATATTAATACCCTCCAACTTTATTATATTATACCCACTAAACTCTTTCCATATACTCCCCGGTTCTTGTGTCAATTCTAATAACATCACCCTTATCTACAAATAAAGGAACCTTTATAGTTGCACCGGTTTCAACAGTAGCAGGCTTAGTCGCACCTGTAGCAGTGTCACCTTTAAATCCAGGTTCAGTTTCGGTTATTTCAAGTTCAACAAATGTTGGTGGTTCAATACCAAAAACATTTCCTTTATGGGAGAGAAACTTACAAATCACGTTTTCTTTAACAAATTTTAAAGTATCTCCAATTTTATCAGTTCCTAAAGGCATCTGCTCGTAAGTCTCTGTATCCATAAAATGATAAAGATCTCCATCACTATACAGATACTGCATGTCCTTTCTTTCAATATGCGCTTTCGGCATCTTGTCTGTAGGATTGAAAGTCCTTTCCACAGTAGCACCTGTTATAACATTTCTTAACTTGGTTCTGACAAAAGCAGCACCTTTACCGGGTTTAACGTGTTGAAACTCAATTACCTGAAATATCTGCCCGTCAAGTTCAAAGGTGGCTCCATTTCTAAAATCGCCAGCTGAAATCATTTGATTATCCCTCCAATATCTTTATCTCCATGCTTTTAATAAACGTTAATACTTTTTTATAATTAAAAATAAAAATGAAGATAAAAAGCATGCATAATATAAACAACTTTCAAATTGGTTATCCATATCATATCATATAATCATTTCCTAGTTTATATTAAAATAAAATCGGTCATATTTCAAGTAAAATCGGTCATATTTCAAGAAAAACTTTTCTTTTTGGGCAAAACTCAATGAAAAACTGAATAATTTCTTTTTTCATATAAAAAACAACATGTTTTTCTATAATATTATCATATCCTTTGTAGATGAAGTTAAAACCACAGGTTTATTGTCATTGATTATTATCATGTCCTCAATTCTTACTCCACCTTTGCCGCTTTCATAAATTCCGGGCTCCACTGTAACTACCATGTTGTTGTCAAGTACAGTGCTTCCCCTTGGAGAAAGTCTGGGCTCCTCATGAACCTCAATTCCAACCCCATGTCCAAGACCATGCCCGAAGCTCTTTTTATATCCGTTTTCGGAAATAATCTCACGGGCAATAAGATCAACCTCTCTGCCGGTACGCCCTCTCCATGCTCCTTCAGAGCTTTTTGCCTGAGCTGTATTTACGATATTGTATATTTTCTTCAGTTCATCGGATGGATTACCTACAAATACGGTTCTTGTCATATCAGAACAATAGTCATTATACACTGCTCCAAAATCCAGAGTTACAGGGTCGCCCATTCCGATTACTTTCTCTGATGCTACCCCGTGAGGAAGGGCTGAGCGTTCACCCGATGCAACAATCGTATCAAAGGATGAACCTTTTGCCCCAAGCTTCTTCATATAGTATTCCAACTCTGTTGCTATTTCATATTCCTTGACTCCCGGTTTTATATACTTTAGTATATTGGAAAAAGCTTTATCTGCTATTTCAACCGCCTTTTTTATTATCTCAATTTCGTCATTGTCCTTAATCAATCTTAATCCTTCAACCATGTTTTTTAAAGGCTCCATGTGTTTTACGCCTATCTTATCTTTTAACTCATTGTATTTTTTATATGTGATGTAATCCTCTTCAAATCCCAATTTCTCAATACCCTTTTCTTGTATTACATCGCTTATTGCAACCGGAAGACTATCGTTATATATATTTACTTCATATAACAGAGCCTGACATGATGCCTGTTCTTTATATCTGAAATCTGTTATCAGTACAGCATCATCAAGAGTAATAATAAGATGTGCAAAAGTTCCTGTAAACCCTGAAAGATAAATATAATTCTCTCTTTTAGTTATAATTGCAGCATCCAAATCGCGCTCCTTTAACTTCTTTCTTAATCTGCCTATCCTGTCTTCTATCCGACTTTTCATTTTTTCTCCTTGTCACAATGAATATTTTTAAAACAACACTGCTGTTTTATAACAACACTGCCGCTTGTAATCCTAAAATATAGCTGTTTGAGCCGAAGCCGCTTATCTGTCCTGAACACACAGGAGCAATAACAGATTTAGCCCTGAATTCCTCTCTTGAATGTATATTTGACAGGTGGATTTCTATTGTAGGAATCTCTACGGCTTTTATTGCATCCCTTATGGCAATGCTGTAATGGGTATATGCACCGGGATTTATTATAATAACGTCGAATTTTCCCTTAGCTTCATGGATTTTATCAATAATTTCGCCCTCATGGTTTGACTGTATAAAGCTCATATCAACGTTTAAGTTTTGTGCTTCGTTATTCATCTTCTGTGCAATATCCTGCAATGTTTTACTTCCATAAATGTCCTTTTCCCTTGTGCCTAAAAGGTTGAGGTTAGGACCATTAATAACCAGTACTTTCTTCATAATTTTAGCCCCCTTGATGATATCTCTTGATATATTTTTTTAAGTTTCAAAGCATCCTCAGCCATTTTACCCCTCGACTCGCATATTATTACAGGTTCAAGCTTTCTGTCCACTATTACCTCCGCCAGATATTTGAATTCAGGTCCATATTGGGTATCATCAATAGTCCAATGCTTTTTTTCCCCACCCTTTGTAAATTCCACCCTGCTGAAGTGGCAGTGAAGTTTTTTTACCCTGTATGCTCCGAGGGAGTTCTCAATTTTATCTATGACAGCCTCAAAATCCTCTTTGGAATTAAGACAGCCAAATCCCCTTGCGTGGATATGTCCGAAATCAATCGTAGGAATCAGTCTTTCATCTATTTTGCACATTTCAACTATTTCTTCCAAAGATCCCAACTGGTTCTGTTTTCCCAAAACCTCAGGACAAACAGTAACATCACCCAACCCCAATTCATCAGCCTCTATAAGTACTTCATCCAAAACTTTTATTGCCGTTTTGAGAGCCCATTTTTTGTCAACCTTGCTGTAAGAACCGGTATGTACTACAATTCTCTTAGCATCCATTTTTTTTGCAAGTATCATGGTATCAATAATGTATCTTTTTGACTTAAGCCTTTTTTCCTCCTCTGGACTTGACATATTTATATAATATGGAGCATGTATGCTTAAGAATATTCCGTTTTTTGAAGCCTCATTCCCTATTTTTACAGCTGTTTCATCTCCTACCTTTATTCCCTTGCTACACTGGTATTCATAAGCGTCAAGCCCCATTTTACCAAGCCATGAGGGCATATCCACCGATGATTTGTACCCCTCATCATAAAACGTACCAGAATTACCAGAAGGACCGAATCTAATCAATAAAATCACCCATTTAAAAATATTATTTTTGTATATTATTTTGTATATTATATTGAACGCGATAAAGATTTTACATCTCGCTTCAATTTCTTTACTCAACTTTCCCACTTATAGTATTTTGAGGCTCTGGTTGCTCACAAGTTAAGGGCAAAAAGTTTACTTTTTGACCGCGGTGAGCAATGCTACGTTAGTGGCAAAGAGCCCATAAATACTGTAGGAAAGTTGAGTTCTTTATTATAATGCCACAAAAATTAAATTCTACTATGTATATTAAATGCTATAAAAATTTTCAAATTTTTTTTATTGTACTCAAATTTCCTTAATCAAACATCACAAATTATCTTATGCGTTTTTTTTAATTATATCATTTATTGGGATAAAAAATAACATCAAAAAAAACTATATATATATAACTCAACTTTCCCACTTATAGTATTTTGAGGCTCTGGTTGCTCACAAGTTA
>CAYPCH010000119.1:0-11414 GCA_964409165.1 uncultured Oscillospiraceae bacterium
ATTGTCGTGCATGGATTTGGTGAAACACCTATGATGCTTATCAGCAATATTAAATTTTCTGACAAAAGACTTCCTGTTGTTATTACCAAAGTTTATCTCATGCGCTGGAGAATTGAGGAATATTACCGCTTTAAGAAGCAACAGTTTGGATTTGAGGATTTTCGGGTTCAAAGCCTTACATCTATCCGTGCCCTTAATACAATACTATCTCTTCTTATCGGACTTCTGGGTACTTTTGCAGAGAAACAGAATGAAAGTATTCTATTTTTTCATATAATAGAATGTTCAAAAAGAATTTTTGACAGACCCAAGTTTATCTTCTATGCACTTGGCGATGGTATTTTCAACATCTTAAAGAAAACTAAGGAAGGTGTCCGATTATTCCTGGAAAAGACACCTCCATCACAACAACTTGATATTTTCAAAGCCTTTAAGCTCAAAGATCCCTCGGCTTTTTGTTTTTAATTTTGGGGAAACTCAAAATACTCATATTAATTGGGTATGTTGCAATAGTGTGTGAAAACCGATAATGCTTATATATTCAAGTGATTATTACTTCATAATTCATTTGATGAAAGGTTTGGCAAAATACGCTTTGTATATCATGGAAATAATATAGTCAAAAGTCCAAGGAGGAATAATTTGTGAAGCAGATAACTGTTAGCAAGGAGAATTTCAGACTTCTTGACTTGCTGGAGAAAAGTCTGAATAATGATGAAATAGTCGATTATCCTTATGGTGTTTTTTATGGAAATGCAAACGGCACTAATTGGCCTATCTATCTTTCTTATGCAAAAGATAGATTGGTAATGAATAATGATTTTACTATACATGATACAGATATGTTCTTGAAGGAGTCAAAAGATAACTTCGTTTTTGCAATATTCAGTACGACAAATATCGGGGAGCCTATTCTATGTGTTGACGGTAACTGTTACGGATATGCGATAGAAGAGCATGATGAGGATTATGAAGAGGAAATTTTCATTTATGAAGGTGACTTTTACGGATATCTGATTCAACTGAACGAAGACAAGTATTTAATTGATTCAGTTATATATTTTTCAGGAGGACAATGCTGTTCAGGCGAAATGTTGGAGGAGAGTTTGCGTGTCAAAGAAGATTGCGGCATATTTGAACAGCCGATACAGGCGTATATCAATAAATTTATAATTTGAAGCAAAAAGCCCCCGCCCCTTTTATTATTACTAAAAGGGGCGGGGAGCCTATATATTAACATAAAGGGGTAAAAAAGCCTATTTATTCATATGATGATTAAAACTTACCAACCGAGGACTTCAGTCATTTTTGCAGCGTATCTTTTGCCGTATTCAACCTGTGAAGCATGATTGAAATGCAGTCCCCATGAATCGGCAGGGTCTCCGCTCAAGCCTTGGGCGGAAACTACATGACAGTTCTTAATTGTAGAAGGCAGTTGCTTTATCAAATTATTGTGACCTGAACAACCTCCACTATAAAGAAGCTCACCAGCAAGGACAGGAACATCACCTAATCCAAGATCTCTTTTAAGGTTTGATACAAGTGTGTTTACCTTGCCCGGCCAACTTGCGTTGCCATTATCAGTTTCACCCTGACAGAAAAGGATGCCATCGATGACTCCTCCCCTTTGTTGTGCGGATTTACAGCGATTGACAATCCAGCTGTATTTGTCATTAAGGAAGTAATCAATACCTTTGCCGTTTTCAGCACATGGAATTAATCCAATAGTATCTTCAGGCGGAAGTTTATTTATTATGGTCTTCGCAAACCAGTCTCCAGGACCTATAGCACCCTGATAAGCTTCGTGCAGGGGTGGAACTGCTACGCTCCACTGATTGTTATCATAACCCAATGCAAGTATACGAGGATTTTTTACCTTATCAGATTCCTGAGCTCTAGGCCATCCTGCCATGTTGGATTGACCCAACAGTATGAAGCAGTGGAATGTACCCTCGGGTTTTGAAGTTACAGTGGTTTTAGGTGTAACTGTAGGCGTAGGTGTAAATACAGGAGGTCTTGTTGTAGTTGTTTGCTGTTGTGCAGGGAACACTGTTATTTGTCCGAGTAAATATTTTTTAATCAAAGCATAGTCTGTAGAATTTATTGAATTGTCAGCATTAACATCTCCGGCTATATGACCATTTGATGACGGAAATGCGGTTAGCGTTTGCAGTATATACCTTTTCACGATAGCGTAGTCTGTGGATGTTACACTGCCGTCGCCGTCTACATCACCATAGGTTAAATTTCCGGACGGTGGATTGGTGTATGTAGGTGGATTAGTGCTTGTATTTCCTGTGCCAAATACAAAGTTGTCAAAGTTAACAGGTCCTGTAAATTTCAAGTAGAGGTCTTTTGTTTCGGAAAGACCGCTTACGCTTGTCGACATTTCCTTATAAGTATCCCAGTCGCCTGTTCCTGAAACTGATAGGGTACCTGCAAGAGTGCCCGAGGCACTACCTGTTCTTATTTCAATATTGGAAGGGGAGCTGTTTCCGTTAGCAACGTTTGCTGTGAATGATGATGCTCCGCTGCCAAAATTTACACTTTTGAAAACAATATAGTCGCCGCTTTCAATATAACCGATACCGTTTCCTATATCCTTCATTGTTGATGAGCTGTTTGAATCGTAATTCTCAGCTTCCATTCGGGTAAATGCACTCTTCTGGGTGGGAGGTATAGTAGGATCAGGAGGTTGTGTGTTTACCGGATTAGAGTTACCACCGATGGTAAGATCCATTTTGGTCATATCGGCTTTTCCGCTACTCTGATATCCTTCTACCACCATGGAGACTTCATATAATTTTCCCATCTTCATGCCTTTGGCTTCCCAGGCTTTAAAATGGTCGCTTACAGTTATTCTTCCGCTTGTTCTTTTAGCAGTCCTGATACTCCAGTACTGTTGGAAGGTTGCAGTGCCTTTGATTGAAGGCTGATTGGTTCTTGTAGTTTCGTATATTTCATATGAACCACCATCAACAGTTGCCGTGCCTTTTACTGGATAGTTTCCCGGTGGTTTCCATGTGCCATAGCTGTCAATGATATAATACTCTACAAGAGGTTCTTCAGTCCACCCGTAAACAGACATGTATGAATTACCATTCGGCTGGTAGTTGCATGCATAATCAAGTACAATATTTCCATAATCCTGGTATGTTTTTGTTGAACCTAGTTTTTTTCCGGTACGGAATAATATGTTATTGATATTACTCCATGAACAACTGAATGTACCGCCACCATTTAACGTCATGGTTCCGGTTCCGTTATCCTTCCAGTATTCATAATCGAAGCCTTCAAAAGTACCTGTAGCATTTGATGTAAGTGTTGGCCCGGCATATACGCTTATAGAAGACAGACTGAACAAGATAGCCAAGCACAATAAAATTGAAAAAAATACTCTCATTTTTTGTTTCACTTTACGCTCCCCTTTCTAATAACTTGTATTAAATATATTATGTAAAAAATTATATATTTTAAAATTGTTTATCGTGATATAATTATCGTGATATAATAAATAAGAAAAATTAAGTGCTATGAAGATATTTATTGCGTTGAGTAGTGTGAGTAATGTTAATAATAAGATAATATGTAATAGAGTATCTTAAAAAACTCCAGCTATTACATGAATTATTATTGCATGGTATATCCTTTGTAAACATCCAGATTGTTTCTTTTCACCCTATAATAATATTATGGGTTGATTACATAAGATAATCAAGTAAAAATATTACTTGATTATTTCGAAATCTTGCTTGAAATTATCTTAATAAGCTCTTTTGCACGTATTATAAAAGGCTCATTGTTTTTTCAGGAAGTATTTGTAATATGCATTTGCATCATACTCTCTATCAATAGTCTTAATTCCAGTCTTAGCGAAATGTTTCGAAATACCTGATAAGCCTATTTCTAGGTTTTATTGATGTTTTTCATTATGCAACTGTTAAAAACTTGGGCAAAATGAAAAAAATATCACATCTTTAATATTATGTATGAATATAAATAAATAACGCTAGTTAAATTGGAATTGTCAGGGCTAAAGTAAAAATATTGCATATTAAAAGTAAAAATTATACGTTGCAAAGGTTAGCAAATATTTAATACAATGAAATAGTAAAACTAAAATAAGTAGGGGGCGAGGCAAGTTATGAAAAAACTGGTTAGTTTATTATTATGCGTTTTATTGGTAGCGACATTCATGAGTGGGTGTACAAAACCTGAAACACCTGATACACCCACAAACACAGCTGGAGGAAACACTGATCCTCAACAAAAGGATGTTACATTGACTCTTTGGAGTATTGCAACTGAGAGTGATGCGTTTAATCACGCTTATACGCAGGCAATAGCGGATTTCGAATCAGCAAATCCTGGAGTAAAGATCAAACACGAAACATTTGAAAATGAGTCTTATAAGACAAAAATCAAGACGGCTGTTTCAGGAAATACACTTCCTGATCTTTTCTATTCATGGGGTGGCGGATTTTCTCAACCTTTCATAGAGTCTGGCAAAGTTCTTGAGCTTGATAGTTATTATGGCGCTTACAAGAGTGAATTGTCGGAAGCTGCATTGACTTACACAACATATGATGGCAAAATCTATGGTTCTACTTATACAACTCCAGTTTCTGCATTGTTCTACAACAAGAAAATATTTGACGATAATGGAGTTAAGGCACCTACTACATTTGACGAACTGGTACAGGTATGCCAGACACTTAAGTCAAAAGGAATCACTCCGATTGGTATAAGTGCAAAGGACACTTGGGTATTGGCAATGACACATGATGCAATGACATTGAAATCAGCTGGAGCTGAAAAAGTAAAAGCAACTCTTACAAAACAAGCTGGAAGCAACTATGATGACGCTGATTTCCTTGCATCTGCAAAAGCGTTCATGAAGCTTAAGGAAATAGGTGCGTTCTATGAAGGCGCTGCAGCTGTTTCCAATGACGAAGCTAGTGCAATGTTCTATGCAGGTCAGGTTGCTATGTATACAACAGGAAGCTGGATGGCAGGTTCCATTCAGACAGACCCTGAAAACCCTGAAGACTTTGATGTTGTTCCATTCCCGACACTTTCAGACAAAGCAAAACTGACTGATTTCATGGGTGGAGCAGTTGATACCATTATGGTAAGCAAATCAACAAGTGATGCTGATTTAGCAGCTAAAGCAGCATTTGAATTGACAAAGAGCATTTCAAAATACTCATACCTTGATGGTGCAGGACTTGCAGTATGGAAAAAAGATTATGATGACAGCAAAGTTAATACTATGACTAAAAAGCTTGCAGATTTTGCTTCAAATGCTACATCCTTTACATTGTGGTTTGACACAACGATGATAGCGGAAGATGCAGGTGAATACCTAAAATTATTGCAGGAGATGTATATGGGTAACAAGACTCCTGAAGATTTTGTCAAAGGTATGGATAAGAACCTGAAAGAGTAGTGTTTTAAGCTGAAAATCTTATGTAAGGGATTATATTAAAACTCAAAACCTTTCAAACAAATGCATATTAATCAATTGTTTGAAAGGTTTTGCTTGTTTAATGAGAAATAAGTTTGATCGGAGGTAAACAAATGGATACTGTTAGAAGAGATAAACTGGCTATAATTCTGTTTATGTTACCGGCAGCCATACTGTTTATAGCTATCATTATCTTGCCGATTTTTATGTCCGGGTATTATAGTTTATTGAATTGGGACGGCATGACTCAACCAGAATTTATTGGAATAAAAAACTACATCGAAATGCTCACTAGTTCATCGGTAGGATTTCCTAAAACAATAGTAAATGCCTTCCTACTGGCTATTTTATCTGTGTTTATTCAATTGCCCTTTGCTCTTTATCTTGCACTTCAGCTTGCAAAGGGGATAAAAGGTGAAAGATTTTTTGTTTCTGTGTTTTTTATACCTGTAATGATGTCAACTGTGGTTATCGGACAATTGTGGTTAAAGATATACCATCCTGAATACGGGATATTGAACGTGGGCCTTAGAGCAATAGGACTCGGTAATCTTGCAAAGATATGGCTGGGTACTGAGAAAACTGCTTTGATGGCTGTTTTTATTCCAATCATCTGGCAGTACGTAGGATACCATTTGCTTCTAATGTACGCCGGTATAAAATCAATTCCCCAGGAGCTTTGGGAAGCGGCAAGAATCGAAGGAGCAACGGAAGGACAGGTTTCAAGGTATATTACTATACCTATGATAAAACCTATTATTAAAATTTGTGTAATATTTGCTGTGACAGGTTCTTTAAAAGCTTTTGACCTTATATATGTGTTGACCAACGGTGGGCCTGTACAAGCGAGCGAAGTACCGAGTACCCTTATGGTATCAATGATATTCGATCGCAACAGATATGGTTTTGGTAGTGCAATTGCAATTTCCATTATCGCTTTATGTTTTTTCTTTGCAATTGTTATTAAAAAGTTTTTTAAAGCGGAGGTGGACTAAATGGAAAAGAAAAGTAAGAGGAACTTTAAAATAGGTAGAGTGGTTACCTATGCGATTCTATGTATTTGGACGCTTGTCAATATTTTTCCTTTGTACTGGATGTTTACATTTTCGCTAAAGAGCAATAAAGAAATATTTGGGGAGAATGTTATTGGTCTTCCTAAAGACTGGCTATGGTCTAACTATCAAACTGTTCTTGTAAAAAACAACATGGCATTATATTTTTTAAACAGTGTTATTGTAACAACTATCACAATAGTATTAACACTAGTGTTTGCTTTAATGGCAACCTATGCATTGACAAGGCTTATTTGGAAGGGAAGAAATACTGCTAACAGTATTATTATGTTAGGTCTTACAATACCGATACATGCAGCGATTTTGCCTGTTTTTGTAATATTGAAAAACCTTGAGATGAAAAACTCATATCAGGCATTAATCATACCGTATACAGGTTTCGCTCTGGCTATGGCAATTATGATATTCAGCGGCTTTATAGGAAATATACCCAAAGAACTCGAAGAGGCTGCCTGTATTGATGGTTGCAATGTGTATGGAGTGTTTTTCAGGATTATACTTCCTCTTATGAAACCGGCAGTTTCTACAGTTGCGATTTTTACATTTTTACAATCATGGAATGAGCTGATGTTTGCAGTTATCTTTATTGATGAAGGAAGGTTTAGAACATTGACAGTAGGTATCCAGAATTTATCAGGCTCGTATACTACAAAATGGGGACCAATCGGAGCAGCACTTGTTCTTGCGACCTTCCCAACCTTGATAATATATTTCTTCTTAAGCAAGAAGATACAGTCTAGTTTGATTGCCGGAGCTGTTAAAGGATAGATGTTTGTTAGCAACTTAATGAGTTAAAAAGGAAAAAAATACAAAGAGAATAGACCTGACTTTTGGATTGCTTGTTATAAAAAAGCTTATTTGATAGAATAGACTTAAAAATAAATGCTTTTACAGGCATCCGGTAGAGGTCAGGTTATGAAACAGGGATTGATTAAGATAAGTCAATGGTTTTATAGCAAAAGGCTAAAAGACAAAATAAGATTTTTGTTTGTGATACTGGTTATTATATATATTACAACGTTTATTTTTGTGTATTACTTTTATATCAAGAAAAATATGCTGGATTATATGTTGGAAAGCAACTATAATACAGTGATTTCTATTGGCAATAATCTTAATTCTGAGATTGATACGGTAATTACCATGGGTCAGCTTATGATAATAAACAGCAATGTAACGGAATACTTAAAAACAAAAGCTTACAGCAATGCCAGAATTACTAACGCTGCAAATACAGCCTTATACGATATAAACACTAGATCTAACTACGTATCTTCCGTATACATCTTTAGAAATGACAGAAGCAGCATTAATATACAAAACCAAATTACTTATGCGGACGACAATGTTGTTTATGACCCGGAGTGGCAGAAAGAAATTATTGAAAAATCGGGACTATGGGTTATAAGAATTAATGGTGATGGCGCATTTGAGAGAAAATCGGAAGATACGGTTATATCTTTAATACGGCTCATAAATGATCAGGATACTCAAAAACCTATTGGTATAATCGCAATAAATGTAAATACAGATATTCTAGAGAAGTCCTATAAAGATATGACCGTTGGTGACAGGAATTTTGGCTATTATGATATTGATGGGAATTTCTTGTACGGGTCTGAAGAACTTGGTGCTCTTAGCAACATAAATATGAACACAAAAGAGCTTGAACAGGTTATAAAAAAGCAAAACTTTGGTGACACCGAAATACTGTCCTTCTACAAGATTCCCAATACACCTGTTGTTTTGGCTGTAAGCGATAAGGTATCTTTGTTTAGGTACATTTCCAACCAGGCAATCGTCATTATTTTCATAATTATTGTTGTAACAGTTGTATGTTTGGCTATCATTGGAGTTTTTATTTCAGTTTTTATTGCAAATCCAATTGACAAATTGATGCAGTATATGGGCATCAAGAAGACAGGAATAAACAGGAAAGAGGCAAATAAAAGCAACACAATTGAGGAATTAAAAAAAAGCAGTGTTAATCTTATAGAAATCAATCAAATTATTGATGAGTTGCTGGATAAAGAGAAGGCTATGCGCAAAGCGGAGCTGGAAGTTCTTCAGGAGCAAGTGAACCCACATTTTTTGTATAATACGTTAAGTACAATTGGTGACTTGGCATTGCAAATTTCTGCCTATGAAATTTATGATGTTGTTGAAACCCTTGGTAGCTTTTACAGAAGGTTCTTGAGCAAAGGAAGCAAGGCCATTACACTGGGGGAAGAAGTGGCTATAGTTGAAGATTATCTAAAGCTTCAGAAACTGAGATATCAGGATATATTTGAAGATAAATACGAAATTCAGGAAGATTTGCTGGACATTAAAATACCAAAACTGATTTTGCAGCCTTTGGTGGAAAATAGCCTGTATCACGGCATAAGGCCAAAAGGCGAAAAGGGAATTATTAAAATATCCATTTATAGTGATGGTGAAATGCTGTATATAGTTGTTTATGATTCAGGAGTAGGTATGAGCAGGGAACAGATAGAAGCGTTAAAGAATGATGAAAGTAAAAAAAGTATAGGATTTAAAGGCACAATGGAAAGAATACACTACTATTATGATGCAGAGGATGTATTTGAAATTGATAGTATGGAAGGAGAGTATTGTAAAGTAGTTATCAGGGTCCCATTATCAGGAGGGATTGATCAAGATGTATAAGGTAATGATAATAGATGATGAAAAATCAATTAGAAATCTATTAAAAAACATTATAAATATGGAAAAGATGGAATTAACAATAGCCGGAGAGGCTGCAAGTGGCATTGAGGCTATCAACATTATTGACGAAGTTCAGCCTGATATTGCTTTTGTAGATATAAAGATGCCTTTTATGGATGGTATTGAGTTTTCAAAACTGGCAATCAGACGGTATCCGAGTTTGAAAATTATTATTTTGACTGCATTTAGTGATTTTGAGTATGCTAGAAAATGCGTTGGAACCGGAATATGTGAATATTTGTTAAAACCTATTGTACGTAAAGATATCAGGGAGACTCTCTTAAAAGTTATAAAGGAGCTTGATTCAATACAGGTAAAGGAAGAGGGGCAGCAAATGGCTACAGTGAAGAATGACACTATCAGTAAGATTAGATCCTATATAAAGGAAAATTATACTCAACCAGACATGGATTTATCATCCATTGCCCAAAACTTTGGATTTAACCCAAGTTATCTTAGCAGGCTTTTTAAAGCTGAAACAGGGATCAATCTTATTGATTATCTTACAGAATGCAGGATGGAGAAAGCTATAGAGTGTGCAAAAAGCGGGATGTTGATGTATATGGCTGCAAAATCCGTTGGCATTCCTGACCCGAATTATTTCGGCAAATGCTTTAAAAAATATACAGAACAAAACTATTCGGAATTTATAAAAAAATATAAATAAGTGTTGCAAGTAATTGGGACAAGAGGATGGGTTCGAAACCACTGCCGGTTGGCTGGAAATAAAAAGGAGGGAAAAAGGATGGTTACAAATTCAGGCAAGGAATACAAACATCGTATTGGTAAGGCTGTACTGAAGCTTGTGGATTCTTATGGTACATCCATTAAAAATAAAGAAGTGACTGTCAGACAGAGAAGACATAAATTTCAGTTTGGATGCGGTGAATTTAGTGCTATACGCTTTGTAAACAATGAATTTGAGGGTGAGGAAAAGGAAAGAGTTGAGGTACGCCTTCAAAAGTTTGTTGATTTGTTTAATTATGCAACATTGCCTTTTTATTGGGGCCTTTTTGAAGCAGAAAAAGGAAAGCCGCAAACAGAAAGTGTAAAACGTGCAGCACAGTGGTTAACTGCCAAGGGTCTACGTCTTAAAGGCCATCCTTTGTGTTGGCACACTGTGACCTGTCCATGGCTTCTTGATATGAGCAACCAGGAAATACTTAAAGCCCAGATTGAGCGTATTAACCGCGAAGTATCTGACTTTGCCGGTTTAATTGACATTTGGGATGTGATTAATGAAGTTGTTATAATGCCAATATTTGATAAATACGACAATGGGATTACGCGTATATGCAAGCAATTGGGTCGTATAAATCTTGTACGTGAAGTTTTTTCTGCTGCAAAGAAGGCAAATCCTAATGCGGTACTATTGATAAACGACTTCAATACTTCGGAATCATATGATATTTTAGTTGAAGGTCTGCTTGAAGCAGGTGTTCCAATAGATGCCATTGGAATTCAGTCCCATATGCATCAAGGCTACTGGGGGGGCGAAAAGACCCTTGAAGTACTGGAACGATTCTCAAGATTTAAACTGCCTATTCATTTTACTGAGAATACATTGGTATCGGGTCATATTATGCCTCAGCAGATAGAGGATCTCAATGATTATAAACTCCCTGAATGGCCAACAACAACTGAAGGGGAAGAACGTCAAGCCAGAGAAGCAGTGACGCACTACAAAACCCTTTTTGCACACCCTGCTGTGGAGTCCATAACTTGGTGGGATTTTGTTGATGAAAGTTGGCTGGGAGCCCCTGCTGGATTTATAACCCGCGATAACAGACTGAAGCCTGTTTACGGTGAAATATATAATCTTGTTAAGGGTGAGTGGTGGACGAAGGAACTTCATCTTGTTACCGACGATAATGGTTTGACAGACATTTCGGGATTTCTTGGAGAGTATGAAGTGATTTTTGATGGAAAGGGAAGCAGTTTCGCACTTGATAATTCAAGTGAATTGATTACACTTAGCTTTTAAGTGGGATAAAGGGGTGCGTGAAATAGTACTTCCGCTTTTTTAAGCCGCTATTTATATTAATCATTGAGTCAAAATGAGTCGCATTAAAAAAATAAACATAAAAGGTGCAAAATATACCTTGACAGATTGTGTTCATTTATGGTACTATTTTATTAATTGTGCC
>CAYPCH010000120.1:0-9752 GCA_964409165.1 uncultured Oscillospiraceae bacterium
ATTATATAGTATACAAATGCTTTTTTCAATGATTTTATAAAAATCTCATACCCCTTGAATTGCAAAAAACTTAAGGGGCTTATAGCCCCTCTTGTCATATAACAGTCTGTATAATAATCAGACCTAGCATTAAATCTACTTCACACTTCTTCAAACATATCCTTTGCTACACCGCACACGGGACACACCCAATCATCAGGGATATCTTCAAACGCTGTTCCAGGTGCAACTCCACCATCAGGGTCACCCTGTACCGGGTCGTATATGTATCCGCATACTGTGCATACATATTTATCCATAATATCAACTCCCTATAATATTTTTGTTCCAAACAGTATTATCTTTTTAATATTACCACAACAAGTACAGGTTTTAAACTTCTTTTAAATATTTTGTTCTATAAATTTTATTGCATTTTCAGTTTGTCCTGCTATACTTTCCATTTGAGCTTGTCCATCTAATATTTTGTATTGTATTATATGGAACCATTTGGAAATACAGGAAGAAGCTTGCAAAGAAACACTCCTTTTTAAGGCTTCCTCCATTTAACCTATAATCTATATTTTTGCGTCAATAAGCATGCTGGACAGTGCAGGATTGTTATAAACTTTCCATAAAACATATTTTATACCCATCGAAATCATATCAGCCATTTTCATTACTATACTGAGCCTTGTGTTCTGTAAAATCAAATAGTCCATAAATCCTCCGAAATTCACTATTCCTGTTATGTACATATCACCCACAGGTGCAAGATCTTTTTTTACACCTGAGCCTGGTTTTATTGATCCCTCTCCAATGGTTACAAATCCTATATGATCCATTTTCCCCAAACACGCATCCACAGCAACTACCAAAGGCTTTTCATAGCAACTCGCAACATGCTCCATCACTCTGTCGATGTTTTTTGCATGCACCGGTTCATCAAGGTTTCCATGAACATAAATATTATTGTACCTTAAATCATTCATTTTGTAGCCGATCAAAGGACCCAGACTGTCACCTGTGGATCTGTCAGTCCCAATGCAGACAAACACTATGCACTTATACCCCCTCTTGAGCGAACTGCAAACAAGCTCATACAAGGAATCGGTAAAGGTCTTAAAAGCCTTGTCGCTGTTTATATCAATATTAGTCTGCTTACAAGCTGTTTTTAACAACATATTAACTCCCATTCCATCTGCTTAAAGTTTGCCCTCTTTTATAAAAATTGCAGTTTTTCTTTAATTTGATATAATGCATTGGTATTAGTTCAATTATTTTCTTTAATTAATATATTATAGAAACGGGCACTAATTATATTATTACCGCAAGTAGCAATTTTATTACTTGTTTTTTATATTTTGACCGTACAATTTGTATTGATAATACTACCTTGCTTTGATATTATTTTTATAGGTATATTATCCTGAAAGGATTGTGGAAAATAGTTATGGAAAGCAGTTATAACAAAATATTCAACAGCATGGATTATAAAAACGTTATAGGGTACATTGTTGATGGTATGGATGACTGGGTCAGGGTTATTGATTTAGAAGACAGAATGATCTTTGTCAATGATTCCATGATGAAGGCCTTCAATACTGTTCTTATAGGCAATAAGTGTTATAAGGCTGTAGGAAGAGATACCCCATGTGAAAACTGTACCTCTAGGAAAGTAGTACTTTCAGGGGTTCCCCAACTCAAGGAAGAGCTTCTGGGCGATCGTACTCTTTCTGTTATGAGTTCACCTATAAAAAATGACAAGGGAGAAATAATAGCTGTTGTTGAAGTACTCCGCGACATCACAGAAATGAAAAATCTCCAGAAAGAAATTCTTGAACAAAATAAAAAGCTGAAAAGAGAATTGAACATGGCAAGAAAATTACAGTACAGCCTTCTGCCCAAAGCAATTTTCGAAGACAAATTTGAATTTTCATATATTTATAAGCCCTGCGAAGCATTAGGAGGAGATTTTCTCGATATATTTAAAATTGATGAACACCATACAGGTGTATATATTGCTGACGTTTCTGGTCATGGGCTAGCTGCATCAATGCTTACTGTTTTCCTAAGCTCGTCAATTAACAAATATACCCTGTCGCCTGCGGAAGCTTTAAAACAGCTTTTCATGGATTTCAACCGTGATTACAGCGACCAGGACATGTATATAACAGTTTTTTATGCAATAATTGATACCCGGAATTATTCCATGGTATATTCAAACGCAGGACACAATGTTTCACCTGTATTAATCAACAAAGTGGATAAATTTGAACTTCTAAGAGTCCCCGGCATTCCCATAAGCAACTGGGTAGAATCGCCTGAATACAAGGATGTAGCAGTTTCCCTTGAAAAGCATGATAAAATATTTTTATATACAGATGGCGTTGTTGAACTACGGAATAATGATAATGAGCAGTTCGGTGAAGAAAGGCTTTTAAATATCCTTATGAACGTTAACTCAAATCCTGCGGTAACGCTTGATTTAATAATAGAAAACGTTACCAAATTTGCTTGCATACAAAACTTGAGAGCAATATGCGATGACATCACCATGATTTTACTGGAAGTCAAATAATAGTCACTTTACATATAACGACAGTTAAAGGAACTCGTAAAATATTACTTTGCAAGAGCCCAAAGAGCAGTCAGATTGTCGAAAGAATAGAATTCTCCTGAATGTGAATTCCCAAATCCACCATAGTATTTTGAATTTTCATCGGTAATCATAAATTCAAGCATACGGTCAAGAAGCTTTTTTGAAAGCTTATCGTCTCCTGATAATTTTGCATATATGGATGCAAGTGCATATACCGCTGTGCTTTCTACTTCTGATATGGGTTCAAGTTTATAGGGATTGTACCAGGCATAAAGCCTTCCGTCTTTCATTTCATCTTCAAGCCATTCTCTTAAAAGTCCTTTATCCACACCCGCTTGTGCCATATTTATCGAGGTAATCAGGGTATAAGTAACGCACACACCTTTATTCTTGTCATACTCTTCATCCAAAGAATACTTGTCGCTTTCATAGTGATAATACTTATTGTAGAAAGGGGAATTTCCTATTTTACCCCCTTTTATTATTCCCATACTTTTATCAAAAACCCTTTTCCATCTGGTGTCAAATGTACTTATTTTGTGAATTGTATATAAATCAAGATAGCAAAGTGGAGTTGACGGCCTGCTTGTCTCGTATTTCCAATCATGCACCTCATGCAAGCCATTTTCTATTACCTGTGTTTCAAGAATGTTCTTCGAAATAACATGTGCTTTATGCAGATACTCCTTTTCGCCCCATCTTTCATAGGCATTTATAAATGCCCTTACAACCCTTAAATCGTCTATTGAAGCATTACAGGTTATTTCACTTCCGGTCTTCCATTTTACTTTATTGCCCTCTGTTAGGAGATTATCATTAAGAAAGCTTGCCTCAAGGTCAAATAGGTCTTTCCTTCCGCTTATAACTGCATAATTCATTAATAAGCCGACAGATTCGCAAAGTGTATCATAATCTACATTGCCGGTCATTGTATTTGTTATTATACCCCCATCAAGACCTAATAATTGCCTATCAATATAATTGAACAACAGCATTTCTTTTTCCTTGTATATGCTTTTTTTGCTGTCCTGCTCTGTATAAATACCTGAGGCGGAAAAAAATCCAAACTGTTCATTTTCCATTCTTCCAATTAAAAAACATCTCTCCAGTAATACAAAAGCAAATATAATTACTAAAGCTGCTGAGGTGGTATAAAAATATCTTTTCATCGTTGACCCTCCTTACTTGAATTTATGATAAAAAAAGAGAATGTATTCAAGTAGAAGGAGCAATAACATTATAAAAAAAGTGGGGAGGGCTAAAAAGCCCTCTTGGGTATATGTTAAAGATGAAAAACTCCAAAAGCAAAATTACCTGTGAAGTTTTTCATCTGTGGTATCTGCATTTAGTAATTATACTTGCAGATAGTTGTAAATAACAATTATAGCATCGGCTCTTGACAATTTATCCTG
Source organism: uncultured Oscillospiraceae bacterium (assembly GCA_964409165.1). Classification (GTDB taxonomy): domain Bacteria; phylum Bacillota; class Clostridia; order Acetivibrionales; family Acetivibrionaceae; genus CAYPCH01. The sequence goes on from CAYPCH010000120.1 coordinate 3,994, forward strand.
CGGTCTGAAATAATCTCCATGACCGTTTACTATCTTAAGTCCGTTGGCAATTACTACATAACCTATAAGCTCTGGAGTTATCTCATCCTTGTCATTGAAAGTGCAGTTGAAAATATTGCTCAGATCCGCTATTTTATCATATTTTAATGCTCTTATAAGAAATTTGACACTTTCTTCTCTTGTTATAGGTGCTTCTGGATTCTTTTCATCCTGCTTTACTATGCCTTCTCTCATGAGCAAATCATATAAATCCTGTATCTCAGTGTCATTAGTGACTGCTGTCTTACCAAAAAACTGATAGCCGCTGTCTATTACCTGCGATACAAGAAGCAGGAAATCCTTTTGATTAATCTCTTCACCAGGTCGGAATGCCGGACCTTCCAAAGCAATACCACTCTCCGCTAGAACCCTTATTTCCTGTTCTGCATAGTGCCCTGAAATATCATTGTATTCTACCTGTTTTTTCTCCTTATATGGATTGCCGTCATAGTCAAGCACAATTCCGGTAAATGCATCAAACCTAATAGGCTTGCCACTGTCGGTGTTAATGCCATATACAAGTTTTATTTCTTTACTGCCGTCTGAACCTATATCAGGCATTTTAAAAGGGATACTGTCATTGCTTGCTATATTGTACTGAAGCCTTAGTCCTAACTCGCTGAAAAGTCTTTCATATGCTTTCTCCAAAGTCAGAGCATTCTCAACCGATGGAAACTCAACATCACTGAGCCAAGTCAAATTAAAACTGGCTACTTTTCCGGTTACAGCGTCGAACGTTGCAGTTATGCCGTTATCCGGGAACTGAACCCCATTCACTTTTCTTACATATCTGAAGGTGTAAGACCTGGGTGCTTCTTCTTCGGAACTTCTTACAATTTCATCCACTAGAGGCTCCTCATATTCAACCTCCAAAAATCTTTCAGGCTGTAAATCTTTTATAACCTTTTCCACAGCTTCTTTGGAAGTTTCCTTATCATACTTCGGCTTATCGTTCATGTCACTTCGATAGTCATTGTAGAAAGCTGTTATTTCACCGGTCTTTGCATCTATCGAAACGTTTATAAACCTGTATTCCATTTTTGCTGCCTCTGCTTCTTCAGCACTGGTAATATCAATATCCTTTGTTTCTTTTACAAAGGCTAAGCTCCATATATAATCCTTTTTAGAAGGCCAATTTGGGCTAAGCCTTGCACTGTTTACAACAAAACCTTCGTCAAGCTCCAACAGCTCAAAATCTCTTGCGATTTTCTCAGCCTCTTGCTGGCTTAACAAATTTGAAACTTCATCAATAGCTTTTATTTCCTCCGGAGATAAGACAACTCCTGCTCCTCTGTCGCCGACTTTTAGATTCTCCAAAGAACCAGACTCATCCATATATACACTGTAATACTTGCTACCGAGATTAACCCTCTCCCCGGTAAAAGCATCAATATAGTAGTTGGAATTATAAACCGGAACATATACGGCATAAACCTTCATGTCTTCTTTATCGACTGCAAGATTATAGGTAAGCTTCAACCCAAGGTTTTTCTTAAAAGCTTCCTGTGCTTCCTCTATGCTTATAGCCTTATCTGCGGTAGGAAAACTCGCGTCGTCATTCCATTCCTTATTATAGCTTTGCAGCTTCCCTGTCTGTCGGTTTATAGCCACACTGACACTGTTAGCTGGAAATACAATTCCGTTATATGTCCTGACATAGCTGAAATGGTAAGTCTGATCATTTATTGATGATACAGCTTGCTCATATTGCTTCAGGTTGTTAAAAATACCCGGGTTTACTCTGTTTATTATTTCTTCGCCAATTTCCTGTGCCTCTTGCTTACTTATCTTAGGAAGCCTTTTAATTTCGCCTCTGTCTATGTATTTGTAATAGTTGTAGCTTATAACTTCTCCATTGCTGTCAACTCTTGCAGAAATACTCCCTCCATCCATTTCCTTAGAGTTCCAGTTAAGAACCCATATTTTCCTGTCTCCATTATTATTTGCACTATAGCTGAAGTCCTTCAAATTATCCGGAACCTCAAAAAACGTTTTGACACTTTTTATAGCATTTTCAAGCTCCGCATCTTGCGCTCCCCATGTATAAACAGGCATAAGTGCTGTAAAAAGCAGTAATGCAGTTAGAATAATTGCTAGTTTTGCCTTCATATTTATCCTCTCCTTTATGTGATATTGTTTTATATATTATTAGAGCGTTATAATGATAAAAAAGTTCCACACAAATGAAAATAATAAAATTTTTAATACTGTCTTTGAGGTTTTTTACATACAATTCTATATATACCAATCACGAAAATGATTCTACATTGAAAAAATTAATTTTCGTGATGTTGCATTAAGGAAATTGAAGTGCGATTTAAAATCTTTATCGCATTCAATATATACCAATCACGAAAATGATTCTACATTGAAAAAATTAATTTTCGTGATGCTGCATTAAGGAAATTGAAGTGCGATTTAAAATCTTTATCGCATTCAATATATACCAATCACGTATAAGGAGCAATACTATGTATGTATTTCTTGCTTTAAAAAAGTCATTTGTTATAGGGGTTGCATTTATAATTATTATTTGCTTTTTCAGCCTGACTTTATATAGTTCCAATCAAGGCGTATCGGGCGTATGTATAGACGAAAAGCATACGGAGCTTATTGAAAAAATTCTTGAAATAAGGAATAAAGCCTTTCTTGAAAAAAATATAAATACCATTGAAAGCCTTTATAACAAAAACACAAAACTCGGAACTTGGGCATATGAGCACCAGGTTAAGAAAATGAAATATCTGCATCAGTGGGCTGACAAACAAGGCATTACTTTCTGCACTATCAAGTCAAAAATCAGGATACGGTACATTAAGGAAAGGAGTTCAGGGTACTTGTACAACTTTATAGCATCAACAGAATACAAATATACCTACGAAAATGACCCGGAAACAGTTAATATGTTCCGTATTGGAACATATCATTCTATGAATCTTGATGAAATAGAAGATGGCTGTCTCATATCAAAAGAATGGTATACCGACCCTTTTGCAGATTCTTTGAATCTTGACAACATAAAAACAGAAGAGTTTAAACAGCAGATTCTTTCCTTTAGTCCAAGGGATTTTGCAACTCTTAATAAAAAAAGACTTTCCGCTGTAGAATATGCAGACCGTTACTGCGGAGCTGCTGCAAATGAGGAATATGGTTACAGCTACAATAAAAAGTACAAAGACTATAACCCTTTAGGAGGCGATTGTGCAAATTTTGCTTCCCAAGTTCTTTTTGAAGGAGGAAATTTTAAAAAAACTTATAGCTGGAAATATGAAAAGGACGGTAGCAAAGCATGGGTCAATGCGCAGGCATTTACCGATAATATTCTCTACAGCGGCAGAGGTTCTTTAATTGCACGTGGAAGCTACAATAAAGTATTTAAAGAGTCTTTTAAGCTTCTTCCCGGAGATTTTGTCGCTTATGAAAAGAAAGGTAAAATAACGCATGTTTCCGTTGTAACGGGAGCGGATTCAAAAGGTTATAGCCTTGTTAACTGTCACAACACCGACAGGTACAGAGTCCCATGGGATTTAGGCTGGAGCAATAAAAATATAAGATTCTGGTTTGTCCGCATGAATTATTAATTGCTAATATGAATTGTTAATTGCTTAAAAGAAAAACGTACAATTAAAATTGAGTACCAATCGAAGGTACTCAATTTTATTCATTTTACTCCAAGAGATCCAAAATAAGAAGACTTAAGCTCTCGCCGAAGTCTTCTTTTAAAATCCAAATAATAACTTTCTTAAACTAAACTAACTCAAATAATCTTTCTTAGAACTTCTAAAAATACACCTTCAATTATAATTTCACTTTTGAACTTTTTTGTTCCAAATAAGCCCTGCGAAAAAATCCGAAGTTATATTTCAACTATTCCTTATCAACAATTCCAAATCTCTTTTTAAACTTATCAACACGTCCACCGGTATCAACAAGTTTTTGCTTGCCGGTAAAGAAAGGATGACAATTCGAGCAAATTTCAACACGCACATCTTTCTTTGTGGAACCTGTTTCATAAGTCGCTCCACAAGCACACTTTATAAGTGTCTGTTCATATTTTGGATGAATTCCTTCTTTCAACTTTTTCACCTTCTTTCACATAAGCCTTTATAAGAAAATACAATCACGATGCTTGTCTATAATAATATATCAAATTTTTACATCATAATAATTCACAATGCAGAAAATATTGTAGCACAAATCCCGTTTATAAGCAAGAACTATTTTTCTGCAAATGCCACATTTATACCATTTACAAAATCGACATTAGTCTTAGTCTGTACCAGACGGTTTATAAGCATTTCGGTTACTTCTGAATTTCCCATATTGCTCATAGCCTTTCTTATTGCCCAAACGCTTTCAAGTTCCTTCTGATCAAGGAGCAATTCTTCTCTTCTTGTGCCTGATCTGTTTACATCTATAGCCGGGAATATTCTTCTTTCAGATAATTTCCTATCCAAATGAAGTTCCATATTACCTGTTCCCTTGAACTCTTCAAATATAACATCATCCATTCTGCTACCTGTTTCAATAAGTGCTGTAGCCATAATAGTAAGACTGCCGCCGTTTTCAATATTCCTTGCTGCTCCAAAAAATCTTTTTGGTTTATGAAGTGCACCAGGGTCAAGACCTCCCGAAAGAGTCCTTCCTGTTGGCGGTATTGTAAGGTTATACGCCCTGGCCAGCCTGGTTATGCTGTCTAATAGTATAACAACATCCTTCCTTTGCTCAACAAGCCTTTGTGCTCTTTCCAGCACCATTTCTGCAACCTTTATATGGTGCTCGGGAACTTCATCAAAAGTAGAATAAATTACTTCTCCCTTAATGGAACGTTGCATATCAGTTACTTCCTCAGGTCTTTCATCGATAAGTAGAACTATGAGCTCCATTTCAGGATAGTTAGTGGTTATAGCATTTGCAACTTTCTTTAATAGAATAGTCTTACCTGCTTTAGGAGGTGAAACAATCATACCTCTCTGACCTTTACCCACTGGTGCGATTAAATCTATCAACCTTGTAGATAACTCTCTTGGTGAAGTTTCGAGAGTAATTCTCTTGTCAGGATAAATAGGAGTCAAATATTCAAAAGCAACTCTTTTTGTGGCAACCTCAGGAGGATCACCGTTAACTGTTTGAACATATAGTAACGCCTGAAACTTTTCCCCTTCTTTAGGTATTCTGCCTTTACCCTTTATTTTGTCACCGGTTTTCAAATTGAAACGCCTGATTTGTGAAGGAGAAACATATACATCCTTGTTACCGGATAAATAGTTGTCGCTTCTCAAAAAACCATAGCCATCAGGCAACACTTCCAAAACTCCCTCAACCGGGTCGTCACTTTCAATTTTCTCAAATCCGCTCTGCTGTGACTGGTTATCAGTATCCCTCTTTTGTTCATAGGTTCTTCTTTCGGGTTTGGGTTTGTCAGTTTCGCCTTGGACCTTATTATCAGGTCTTTGTTCGGGTTTTTGTTCCGATCTTTGCTCAGGTTTTTTCTCTTCTCTTTGCAATGTATAGCTTTGTGTCGTAGATTCATCGGTTTTAGGTTTTTTTCTATAATGGTCATGAACTTTATCAGATTTTTCTTCTTTTTCCGGTTCAGCATTTTCTTTTGGTTTTGCCTTCGCTTCAGGCTTTGCCTTTTCTTCAGACTTTACCTTCTCTTTTAGCATGACAAGTCTATCTTCCTGCTCAGACTTCTGTTCCTGCTGTTTTTCCTTAAT
>CAYPCH010000120.1:9852-11379 GCA_964409165.1 uncultured Oscillospiraceae bacterium
GCATGACAAGTCTATCTTCCTGCTCAGACTTCTGTTCCTGCTGTTTTTCCTTAATAGGCTCCTCTAACACCTTGTTTGATTTCGGCCTTCCTCTTTTGGACTTCCTCAGAACAACACCACTATCTTCCGATTGTCCAGAGCTTTGAGCATTTGCAGTATCATTTTGCAAATCTTTCTCATTGGTTGCCTTTTTATTCAATTTCTCTGAACTTTCCATTGAGGGTTTTTCGGTTTTTTCGGCTATAACACCATCATTTACGGTTCCTTGCCCATTTTCATATATTTTTTCAATAAGCTCACTTTTTTTATACCTGGTAATATTTTTTAATCCCATCATCTTGGCTATATACCGTAAATCTTCAAGCGTCTTGCCCTTTAGATTAATATCCTCCATATTACACCACCTTACTTATACATAATATACATTTCCATTTAATAGGGAGTTCATTCAATCAGATAATGTTAGTAAAACCTTTATAATAAGAAAGGTTAATACTTTGAGGAGAATCATCGAATATCTCTATAAGCAATAGCTATTATATCAGCATAATGCTTTCCTGTCAATCATAATTTTTACAAAAAGTATTGATATTAAGCTTATTAAGCGGTCTTGTATTTTTATAAGCTATTTACTTTTTGCAAGGATTTTGATGAAGTATAGGTCAGAAATGATTGCATTATTCAAAATAACTGTATCGTTTTTATATTGATTTCCCCATTCAAACATTAACTTACAAATAGTATTTTTTGCACCCTATAAACTCATACTAAAAGATTTTCTTTCCGTCTCTTTTTTTTATCAAAGGCTCTGGGTCATCTTTATCCCCGGTCTTACTCTCATCTAAAAGCAGTATATGTTTTATTAATAAATTATCTTTTAAATGTTCATTTGATGCTGCATAGATAATTTTGTTGCCGGGACACTTTTTACACCTTAAGTAAATTTTATCAGAAAGTAATAATAATTCAATATCTTTATTACCACATTCACAAAATAAATTGCTTTTTTCCGCAATGTCGTGTAATATATTTACAGTATCAAACATTACCTGGGTGTTTTGGAAATAATTATCATACCCAAACATATTGATAAGTTCATCAAACTCTTTCTCCAAATTGTCTATTTTTTTTCTTACATCAAGATCATTGCCGATAAAGCACTGTTGCATACCTGTTTTCGGGCAATAAAGCACATTTATATCTGTTTTTACAATCCCCTTCCTGTCCAGAAGATACGTATGGCTCGTATCACAACCGATACAGGGTATTTTAATCTTATAGTTGACCGGGCCTTCCTTGGTTATAACCAGCGCTGACCCATTGCATCTGCACAAAAAGCAGGTTTCTTCACTGTAAGAGAGCTGAAAAAGCGATACATTGGTAAATTGAAATGTTCCACAGGATGAACACTTATAAGCAATGGTTGTACTGGTATCAACTATCATTTTACCCACCTCTATATAATATAATTCGTTGGGAAACTAAAAAAATCCTCCTTTTTACTTTTATTTTATTAATTTAACTTTC
>CAYPCH010000121.1:0-11268 GCA_964409165.1 uncultured Oscillospiraceae bacterium
TAGCGCTATGCGCGTTTATAATCAAGCCGCCGGCTATGCCGGCGGTATGCTGACTGATATTAGACTTAATAACGCTTCTCAATTGGCAGGTTTCACCAAGGGGAACGATTTAAAATACTTTTTAAAGGAAATTTGTGATATAGAGTATATACATGATACTGACTTATCGCCAAACAAAGAAATCCTTGACGATTACAAAAATAAAAAAATTAGCTGGTCTCAATATGAAATTCTTTTCAATTCCTTACTTAAAGAGAGGAAAATTAATAGCAAGTTAGAAATTAAGTATAATAATCAATTTGATAATATATGCTTATTATGTAGTGAAGTTACTGCTGACAACTGCCACAGAAGACTTGTAGCAGAATATATTAAAAATAATAACCCAGATCTGAATATTGAGATTATACATTTGTGAGTTAAGCAGGGGGGCAAAATGTATGGACAAAACAATTATTTTACTGGCGGCTTCTGAAAAGTACCGTAATTATTGCATAGCAGGGATTGATAGAGAATCGGGAGAGTGGGTTAGAATAATATCAGAAGATAATGACATACGTAATGCAGTAACAGAAAATGATATGCGTTATGAAGACGGTACACTACCTCAAATTTTTGATATTATTCAAATTCAATGTAAAAGATATGAACCGAATTTTTATCAGCCAGAAAACTTCGTTTTTGACAACTCCTATTACTGGACTAAAATTGGTAATGCTTCGTTGAAGGAGGTTTTAAAAATACACCCTTTAGAAGAAACAGAATATATTTTCTATAACAGTGATAAAAGGGTAGATACGGTGTATTTGAATAATTTGCCAGACGAAGATAAGTCCTCATTGGCTTTGGTTTCACCAAGTAAAGTTATTGTACATGTTAATCAATATGAAGAGAAAAAATATCTGTGAGTTTTAATTATAATAATGAACGATATAGCTATTTAGCTGTTACAGACTTAGATTTCAAAAAATAGATATATTAATTATGAAGTTGGCAATTATACTCTGCTTAAAAAGGTTTTATTTGTTATAAGTTTAGGTGAAAAATATCAAAGAGATAATGCACACTATAAGCTTATTGCAACGGTGATAGAGACATAGCATGATAAATTATAATTTTTTTAGCTGAATATTTGTATGTTTTTTCATGTAGATAGTGCGCTTTATCTATAGTAAAATAGTATTAACAGGTACGCTGGATTCATTGCAAAATCAACATTTCACAAACAGAACTCCAGCGGTACTAAACGAAAATCAATAAGGGAAACACGCTTGAAATAAGCGTTTGGGTATATCAATATAAGGTTAAGGACTCAAAATCCAGCGGTAGCGATACCATGCCGGTTCGAGTCCAGCCTTCGGCACTAAACCTCTTAAGAACCTTGTAACTACACAGTTACAGGGTTTTTTGCTATAACATTATTCTCTTGACCGCCATATTTTTCAAGAAGCCTTTTTATTTGAACAACATCGGAAGGCTTCTTACAAACGATACGGCAACAAAAATTCACATCATTTCCAATTCCGAAATTTATGTTCCCTATTATCTTTTTCAGTAAAAGCAAAAAGGTGAATCTCAACCTTGGGTACTTTAACCCCTTTTTTTGTTGCTTACAATACCTCCGCTTCCAAAAATGAATTCTCCTACGGGGCACTAGTGCATAAAGACATAAATAGTGTAACACTTTAAATGGCTGTTTTTCGTTTAAAAATTACGATTTTATGCGGGTATGAAAATGTTACATCAATTACGCCGTTGTCCACTAGTATATTTTAATCACTTATGGACAATAATATGAAAAAATCATAGGAGTACTATTGGAGACATGCTATGTTTATTAAGCGAAGAAAAAAACAAATGGTAACAAGAGAAAGCAATAAAAGAGATATAACATTTGCTGAAAAGCTTGTTGAGTCTCAACTGGAACTAACTTCAGAGAATGCTTATTCATTGCTTAAAGTCAATAGCGATGTGGTTTTTCGTAAACTGTACATAAATGGGCAGGAAGATATACCTGTTACAATGGTATTCATTGAAGGGTTAGTTGATACTAAGAGTATTGATGATAGTATTCTAAAACCCATAACACAGGAATTAAGTCTTAGCGAGAGTAAAAATGCAAGCCAAATTATCGAAAAGATAGAACGTGGAACTCTTTATCACGTATTTCAAAAGACCAGAGATGAGTTGTCAGACTGCATTAATGACATTATGGATGGCTCGGTTGCCTTGATTTTTGACCAGGTAAAAAAAGCTGTTACGTTTGATGTTAAAGAATTTGATAAACGAAGCGTTTCGGAGCCGACAGTTGAGAATATATTTAAAGGTGCAAAAGATTCATTTATTGAGAATCTAAGAACAAATACTGCAACGGTAAGAAGAAAAATAAAGACTCACAACCTCGTGATTGAAGAAACAAAAGTAGGCACCCAATCTTTAACCCAAATTGCTATTGTATATATTAATGGTATTACAAACATGAATATTGTTGGGGAAGTGAAAAAAAGAATTAGTGGAATTATAACGGATAGTGTATTAAGTGTAGGTATTATTGAAGAAAATATTATTGAAGATATATATTCGCCCTTTCCGCAGATAATCTATACTGAGAGACCTGACAAATTCTGTGCCAATGTGGTTGAAGGTCGGGTAGGAGTTATAATAGATGGATTCCCGGTAACCTATATTGTACCCGGTACGTTTGGAACGTTTCTACAGGCTCCGGAGGATTATTCCGAAAACTTTATTGTAGGCTCAGTAACAAGGTTTTTACGATTTACCCTCATATTTATTACTCTGCTATTACCGGGGTTTTATGTTGCGGTAACATCATTTCATCATGAAATGATACCAACAGCACTTGCTCTTGCAATAGCTGCGTCAAAAGAAGGGGTTCCGTTTCCTTCGTTTGTTGAAGTCGTTTTTATGCTGATAGCCTTTGAGGTGCTTGTTGAAGCAGGTTTAAGGCTTCCAAAGGCTATAGGTCAGGCGGTATCAATTGTTGGGGCATTGGTAGTTGGTCAGTCAGCGGTTGAAGCAAGACTTGTCTCGCCAGCGATAGTTGTAGTAATTGCCATAACAGCTATTTCAAGCTTTGCTATGGTAAATCAGGATTTTTCCAATGCATTAAGGATTTGGAGGTTTATATTTGTTTTATTGAGCAGTGCTATCGGTCTTTTTGGATTAAGCCTTGGCGGAATAATTCTATTGAATCACCTTTCTAAAATGGAGGTATATGGCGTTCCGTATTTGTCACCTTTTGTGGGAGAAGACAATAAAAACATGTCGGATTCTCTGTTCAGGCTTCCTTTTTTTACCCAACACAAACGACCACTAGGTCTGAAAACCAAGAATAAAAGAAAGTAGGAGAATTGAATATGTTTAATATAAAAAGGTTGCTCGCTCTTTTAACTATAACTCTACTGCTTATAACTCAGATGGGTTGTAAAATAGCTTTTATAGGCAGAACAGAAATGATTGCAATAGAATTTATAAGGGCAGTTGGTGTTGACAAATCGACTCGTGGGGATGGTTTAGTGCGTTTGACCATAGCCACCGAAAGTGTAAAATCCAGTGGGGCAACCGGGCAACAAAAGATTTCTGAAATATTATTCTCAGAAGGCAAGACAGTATTTGATGCTGTACGTAATTTCTGGACTTATATGGAGAAAAGACCGTTCTGGGGGCATCTTGAATATGTTATTTTCGGTGAAGAAGCTGCAAAGGAAGGATTGTCGGAATACATTGATTATTTCTGTCGTGACCCGGAGATCAGGTTGAATATGAAAGCTTTTATTGCACAGGGGCAAAGTGCGGAATCACTAATTAGAAAAGTGAATATTGAAGACAAATTTGCTTTTGAAAGACTTGAGGGCGTTTCAGAAAACCAGTGGGGTCAATCGGTGTCTAATGTGGTAGATCTTATGGAAGTAATGTATATACTTGACAATGAAAAGTTGTCGCTTTATCTGCCTTGCATCAGACTTGGGAAGTTTGCTGATTATCAAAAAGATAAGACTGAGGCTGAAGATATAGTGATGGGTGGATTTGCCATATTCGAAGAGGATAAATTAGTAGACTACTTGGACAATAAAATGGGGCGGGGGTTAAATTGGTTGAGGAATGCCATTAATTCAGGTGTGATTATTGTCAAAAGTCAAGAAGGAAAAAATATATCCCTTGAAATAATAGATAGTAGTACAAAGCTCAAGCCACAGATTATAAATGATGAACTGACTGTGACTGTAAAGGTTAAAATGACCAGTAATATAGCTGAAGTATCTACAAAAGAAGATGTGTTTGCTGAGAAAATCCTGAAATATCTGGAAGGTCAGCAGGAACAGATTATCAAAGAGGAGATTGAAAGCGTTATAAATTATGGGCAGAATAAAGGGATGGAGTTCTTTGGAACACTTTATGCAGTTCAAAATAAATACCCGATTAAATGGGACGACTTTTACAGTAATGATTGGAAGGAGGTCTTCAAAAACATTAAGTATACGGTAGTTGTGGAGTCAAAAATTAACAGGACATATAACATCAAACAACCAAGATTTAAAGAAACTGGAGGAGGTAAATGATATTATTGGTGATACTAATATTTATTATAAGTATTTTGGAAATAAGGTGTATGGTAAAAAAGAGGCAAAAAAGAGATATGGTTCTATTTATTATTATTTCTGTGCTGTCAGTTTCTTTAGGATGCTATTATTTTTCAAATCCGTATAGGGAAAGCTTTATTCAGCACATTTTAAGTGTGTTTGGACAAAAATATTGATGGGAGGAATGAGCGAATGATAGCTGACACCGGAAAAATTTCAATAAGGCAGGCAATGTTTTTGTTTTTATCAATAAGCTTTACACCTATGGTTAGATTGTTGCCTGTTTATGCAACTAAAAGAGCAAAAGAAGCTGCATGGCTTGTGCCCATTGCAGCTGTTGCCATGCTTGTTTTAATTGCTTTTATCTGGCAGACTTTTTGCAAAAAGTATAAAGACTGCTCACTAATGGATATATACTGTGAAATAAGCGGGAAATTTATAGGCAAAATTATCACTGCTATCTATCTGATTTGGATTCTTATACTGACAGCACTTTATGTCCGATATTTTGCAATACGATTGGTAGGAGCAGTATATCCTAATGCAACTATGAATATATTCATAGTTCTTATGCTTATTGTAATTGCTTACACTCTCAGAAACGGTCTTATAGTCCTTGCAAGGTTTAACGAGGTTTTTCTGCCGGTACTGACAGTAGTTTTTTACATACTCATTGTTTTGATGTTACCTAATGTTAAGGCTGAGTTTCTTATCCCTGTAACTTACAGAAGTATAATTCCAATACTTAGCGGGGGTGTTGGAGTGACGGGTATCCTTGCTTATTTTACTTTTGTTTTTATTATTGGTGATAAAATTAATAACAAGGAGAAAATCAAAAAGACAGGCATTTTACTGGCTCTATTTATGTTTTTGCCCCTTACGTTGGTGATAGCTGTACCTATGGGCATCTTCAGCCATAGTGTTGTACAGCGGACGCAAGTGCCTTTTTTGATTGCCGTAAAACAAATATCTTTATTTGACACACTCGAGAAATTTGAATCTATTGTGGTTGCGTTATGGGTATTATCTGATTTTGTTCTAATAAGTTTTTTTATTATTTGCACCTTGCATATTTTAAAGAAATTGTTTAAGTTATCAGATATAAAGCCATTTATAAATATACACCTGATTTTTATATTCATACTATCAAATTTTATTGCAAAGAATTCTTTTGAAATGGAGAAGTTTTCTGAAGACATTGCAATACCTGTCAATATTGTTTTGGGGATTGTCCTTCCTGTAATTATGCTTATTATCGGAAAAATAAGAAGAAAAGTATAAGCTATTATGAAAAAGCGGATTTGGTAAAGCAAAGATATAACATGTATATACTATTTTTGAAAATTTCCTATTTGACCCTCTTAAAAATTGGACGCTTTTAGAATTAATACATATTAAATTGTTTTAATGCTTTTTTCTATGAATCGTATATTTGGGTATCTGGTGTACTAGGAGGTTTGGTATAGCATGATCAAAAATGTTTTTAAATCAATTATTTTTCTTTGCATATTATTTCTGTTTGTTTTCTGCAGTATACAGGTTTTTTCCGAAGGTGCTAGAAACCCTGTTAAAGGGGGCAAGGTATCGGCTGAATACCTGGAGACGGACGCATATTCTGAAAAGAGGCTTGCTGAGGGAAAAGCAACATTTGAAGCTAAATGTGCCATCTGTCATACCGATAGCGGGAGGGACATGGTGTATTTTGGAGACCCGGACTTCAATGCTGCAAGAGTAATAGGGAGTGTCAAAAAATTTGCAGGTGCGTCAGATGACCCTGAGATAGGCGAAAAGGTGTATGAATATCTCAGGTACAACAATGATGGACCTTTTATGAGTCAGGATGACCCTATTATGCAGCCGGGACCACTCAAGTTTACTCCTGGTGTAATAAACCCTGTACTTTCAAAAAGAGAGGATTTTTGGGGTTCATTGACGGGACATAAGATTCCTACACCAGATGACATCAATATTGAGAAGATTTGGGATTCGTACGATTGGACAAATGTAATTTTACCATACGAACTTGTAAATTGGGCTGAATATATGCCCTATTCTGTTCCGCACAAAGAAGCTGTTAATGAGATAAAAACCCTTTTCAATAAACAGAGATATAATTTAAATAATTTGCCATTACCGGATAAGGGGCTGGGCAGATATTTCAATTATAGTGCAAGCCGTATATATGATAAATACCAATTTGCAAGCCATTCTTACGCAAAATCCGATAATTCAAAAGACTTTCTCGAAGCAGTGTACAGTACATCACTGGCAAAGTGGCTGGCAGTCCTTAATTTTGAATATGGTCTCCCACAACGCGTAAACGGTGCATGGAATGGGGAATGGGAATTTGGACCCCATGAAAACACAATACTCTGGGAACCAGGTGAAAATCTAAATTATATTAATTCTTTTGCAATAAACCCGGACGAAAAAATAAATTCACGTGAGGCTATGAGAAATCAATGGACTCAGTTTTCAACAATGTTTGTTACCGGCAAACGTGGAAGTTTTGAGCCTTCAACGTATTTCCATTATGGTACAATGCCTTGGGGATGTAAAATGGGTGATGCAGGAATATTTGGTGGTTCGGATGTTCAGATATTCACCGGGCTTAAAGGGTTTGCTGATTTTTGGAACCATTCAAAGACCTATCCTGGTGTATCTTATTCTGGAACAAATTCCATTCCTGACTACGGTATAGCCACAAGAAGGTTTTTAACTGCATTTTACTGGCCTTATACCGGGTTTACTTATTATTGGAAAGATAAAGAGACGGTTGTGAATCCTTTTATTGAGCTAATATACAGACAATGGATGGCGTCAATAGGTGCAACAGATGATGAATTGAGAGATTTCTTAACCGATACATATAATTTGCCATCAAGAAATAATGATGGGCAAAGATATGAATTGCTGGTTAAGGCATATGAAAACTTGCAAGACGTCATGACTAACGAGCAGAAGGATTTTGTAAAAGCATATATAAGACGAATTTATCCTACAAATCCAACAGGCTATAAGAATTCATTTAATCCTTATAAATGGGAATTAGTTGATCCTGCGCCTGCAAAGCCTGTGCTCATTCCTTTTGGATCAGATACGGCAGTTGCAGAAAAACCATATGTTTTAAGGATAATTAGAGCACAATCAAAGGATGGAGATATTGAAATTACTGCATCAGGTCTACCTGATGGAGCAAAGCTTGTTAAAAGAGAAGGAAGCTGGCGCTCCGATGATTATGAATACTCTATAAACTGGACGCCGACCAAAGCACAATCCGGTAAAGTTTATACGGTTAACCTGTCAGCGAAAAGCAATATGGGTACTAACCAGATATCAACACAAATAAATGTGGTTTCTGCCGAAAGTTCTCCGGTTCTTGATGATATACCAAGTTATTCGGTATATGAAGGTCAGGAGTTGACATTTCCTCTAACG
Organism: uncultured Oscillospiraceae bacterium; assembly: GCA_964409165.1. Classification (GTDB taxonomy): domain Bacteria; phylum Bacillota; class Clostridia; order Acetivibrionales; family Acetivibrionaceae; genus CAYPCH01. The sequence goes on from CAYPCH010000121.1 coordinate 8,040, forward strand.
GTACAGAACCATAGTGAGGGAAGTCTTGAATTCTCAATGGAGGGAAGCCTCGGGAAAGTTATGAATAATACTTGGAATACTGCCGGTATTTTCACAGTAACACCTGAAAAGAATGATGTAGGTACACATACAATTACATTTTCCGTTAAGGATAAGAGGGGGAATGTATCAAAAAAGAATGCTAAAATAACTGTCAAAGCAAACAGTAAACCTGTAATCCAGATATCACCCGACGGTTCAGGTCCAGGGGGTGTAAAAAACATATACACGGTCAAGGTTGGTGAGACACTAAGACTTACAATTAAAGCTTCCGATGCTGATGGCGACGAGTTGGAAATAAGCAAAACAACCGAGTTTCCAGGATATATTAACAGCAACGTTTATACTTATAAAGTGGAAGAGGATATGGCAAAGTATTTTCCTGGTCCTAATGTTCTGACATTTACAGTAAAGGATTTGGCACCGGATAAAAACCCATGGTTCTCAATGTCTCCGGAATACAAGGGGGGCATGGCAAAGAAAGTACTATTGGTATATTTTGAGCCTGAAGATTCAAGTTCAAATCATACACCTTGGGCAATAGCAGGTTCTCCACAGACTGTAAACAGCGGTCAAAGGGTTACGCTTGATGGAACAGGATCGGATGATACCGACAAAGACACGATAGAATTTCAGTGGAGTCAGGTTAGTGGTACGCAAGTGGAATTGTCCAATGCTTCAAGTGCTACCCCTTCTTTTATTGCACCAGAAGTCAGTACAACGGAAATTCTTAAGTTCTATCTTATTGTAACCGATCCGGGCGGACTTAGCGACAGTAATGTTGTCAGGGTAAAAGTTAATGGTTCATCAATACCTAATGATACACCAACTGTAAGACCAACTGTAAGACCAACTGTTACACCGACTATTAAAGCTACAGTCACCCCAACTGCCAAAGCCACAGTAACAGTAACACCTACTGCCAAAGCTACAGTTATACCTACGGTTGGGACTACGGCAACAGTTGTTCCTACATCAACTGCTGTATCAAAAGTTACACCTACGGGCAGACCTGTTGATACAAATTCTGGCTCGAATGTTGCAGCACCACCATATATTCCACCTGTTGATACACCGTTTCCTACAGCTATAGTCATAGCTACCCATACACCGATGCCTACACCCGTAAAGGCATCGACATTAGGCACTCCACCATCACATACTCCAATAAATAGTTTTGTAAATAGAGGAGATGAGCCAATAGCATTTTTTAGTGATTTACGAACACATTGGGCATCAAATTATATATCTGCATTAGTGTCGAAGGGTGTAATTGGAGGTTATCCTGATGGTACAATAAAGCCTGATATGGAAATCACCCGCGCCGAAGCAGTAAAGGTAATAGTTAGTTCTATCAAGTTGGAGCCTTCACAAAATCCTGTTATTACATTCAGCGATAAAGATAGAATTCCAGAATGGGTTCAGGGTTATTTACATGTTGCGATTGAAAAAGGAATAATAACAGGATTTGAAGATAACACCTTCAGACCTGACAAAAAGCTTTCAAGACAAGAAATGGCAACGCTGATTGTCAAGGCATATAAATTTAATCTTATTACAAATGGCAATATGAAGTTTTTAGATAGCAATCAGATTCCAAATTGGTCAAGAGCATTTATTGCAACAGCAAATAACCGTGGAATAATACAAGGATACAGCGATGGTAGTTTTAGACCTGATAAGAATATTACAAGGGCTGAAACATTTACTATTGTAGCAAAATGCATGGATATAAAATCTGATTAGTTTGAAAGAGCACAGCCAACATTTCCTCTGCAAGGAGGTGGTGGCTGTGCCCTTTTATATATTTTATTTCATTACAGCGGAGTTAGAGTTGAATTATTTGCTTTTTCTAAATATAAAGAACTTTTGCACTGCAAAACTGATTGTAAAAAGTGTTATTTCTGTAATAAGCTTTGAATATAAATCAGATATACTGATTACTTCGGTCAGAAAGAACATCAGGCAGTAGTTTATCAGCATAACCACAATTACGAGACCGAAATACCTTAAAGCGGATTGTCTTTTTGACAGATGTTTTGAGTCGAATACAAATGTCTTATTTACTATGTAGTTAAAAACAGAACTTATAACCCTTGCAGTAACAGTACTCCATAATAGGCTTCCAGTAAGCCATTTGAATACGAAGAACAGCACAAAGTCAAGGCTTCCAGATAGAATAGAGGAACTGCAAAACTTAAAAATAGGCATCATTACACTGATAGAATCATAGAATGGTCTGAAATGCGTTCCGTCGTTTTTATTCTCATAAATTGTAGCAATAGGCAGCTGCCTAATTAATATATTTGATCTTTTTGATTTCAGTAGCAGGTTGAGTTCATATTCAAATCTATGACCTTCCACAGAGCATAGCCACGGAAGCAATTTGTAAGGATATCCTCGTAGTCCTGTTTGTGTATCTTTAAGGTCTATACCTGTGGCAAGCTTAAAAAACAAAGCGGATATGCTGTTTCCAAAACGGCTTTTTATAGGTACATCACCTTCAAATTGCCTGACACCCAACACCATTTCATCAATGTTATCATCAATGGCATCAGCAAGCTTGATAATGTCATCCACATGGTGCTGACCATCCGCATCGGCACATACTATTTTATCAGGCTCACACTTTGAGTACAGGTATTCAAAACCTGTTTTAAGTGCCTTACCCTTACCCATATTTTCCTTGTGATGCAATACTGTACAGCCATATTCTTCAGCTTTATCAAAGAATACCCTGAAGCAATCGCCACTGCCATCATCAATTATTAGAATCTTATAATTTGTTTTTTCTTTCAACTCAAGAATAAGGCTGAGCATTTTTGTGGTCGGTTTATAAGCTGGTATTAAAACAGTCATGGTGTACACCTCCATTTCAAATTATAAATTCTTGGAAACCTGTATCCATCGAAAATTATTTTTTTAAAGGAAGCTTCTATCTGTTTCGCTTAATGAATAGCACCTGAAAAGAAGTTTTCCATAATAATTCACCTTAAAATCAACAATATGATTATTAAGGCATGAACGTATACGGGGGATAATTTTGCTAGCTATTACGTATGAATAAAAATTCTTAAATATGTAATAAACTGCATCATTCTTCCCAGCATTAGTATGCAATTAATACTCCATAAAATACTTCATAATTATATTACACACTTTTTTCATATGCAACTATTATTATTATCTA
>CAYPCH010000122.1:0-11126 GCA_964409165.1 uncultured Oscillospiraceae bacterium
ATGCCAAGTTCACTCTTAAACCATCCGGAATCTTCATCAAACAGAGCACAATATACATCATATGTGTCCTGATCATGACAATCAAAAATATCAAAAATCTCAACGTCATCTCTTTCTATAGCCTCAGAAACCTTAATATGATTGGCATACAGGGTGCCTATACGCTGCTCTTCTTCTTCTTCATCAGCACAGAAAAACTCTATGCTCAAGCTGTTGATAAAATCATGTGGCTCATTCGATACAAAGCTCTTTATTGATTTTGACTCAGGAAACACCATGTCAATATATCCTTCATCCAAACTAGATGTAATTCTATAACCTATTGCCCAAAATCTATTATAAATTGACATACCTATATCACCCCATTTTGCATTATCCATTTTGTCATAAAATATAATGTTCAAATATAATCTCTATCAAAAAACCTCTTTTTTATACAAGCTATTCTAACACAAATTTATTTAAAAAAAAATGTTTTAATTTGCTTTTATAACACATATCATGTTTTTATTTTTATACAATAGAAGGATGAAATATAGAAAAAAAAACACATAGAGGATGAAGGTAATTAATAAAGAAAGCTTCCTTGCTACAACTCAGAAAAAATCCTTTTATTACCCCGGCTATATTCGGCTGTTATTCACCGGGATATACAATTCCCCACTGTGCTCGCATTTCATCCATAGTTTCCATTATTTCAACAGTTTCGTCAAGAGGCATTATATCACTCTCCAACTTTCCGTTCACGATACAGTCCATGACCTCCTGTGCTTCATAATTGTAGCCGGTAGACTCATATTCTTTTTCAACAGTCCACTCTTTTCCATCATTCATTTTTATTGTCATTGAGGAAGGATGAAAGAAGTCCTGTAGCTTTATATGACCTTTCGTCCCCACTATCATCGCCTCATGGGGAACTTCCGAAATAAAAGACGAAAAAAGAAGTGCCTGCTGTCCACTGGAATATTCAAAAAGGTAGGCCGACTGCTGGTCGACCCCTGTCTCACCTAACCATGCACTGCTGTATATCTTAGAAGGAGCTTTTTTAAATATCATGCGTGCATAGGAAATCGGATATATTCCAAGATCCAGCAGTGCACCGCCTCCCAAATACGGGTTCATTTTTCTCTCCTTCGGGTCAAGCCCTCTGCTGAATCCGAAGTCAGCCCTCAACATCTGTATTTCCCCTATAGTTCCTTTATCCAAAAGCCTGTTGAGCTCTTTTATACACGGAAAAAATCTGGTCCACATGGCTTCCATCAAAAAAAGTCTTTTCTCCCGTGCTGTTTTAACAAGTTGCTCGGCCTGCCGTGCATTTATGGTAAACGCCTTCTCGCATAATACATGCTTACCATGATTCAAACAAAGCATCGCATTCTCATAATGGAAATTGTGCGTAGTTGCAATATAAATAACATCAACCTCCGGATTTTTCACAAGTTCCTCATAATTATCATAATATACAAGAGCATTATAGCTTTTTGCAAAATTCTCTGCTCTTCCAGCAGTCTTTGACGCAACCGCATACAGTACAGCATTATTCAAGACTCCAAGTCCCTGTGCAAAAAGATGTGCAATGCGCCCGCATCCTAAGATTCCCCATTTTATTTCCCTGTCCATTTCCTGTCAGCCCCTTTTGCCTGTTTGTTTTTTATTGCCTAAAAAAATCACGCTAATAATCATTAACACAACTTTCCCACAAGTCAAGTGCAAAAAGTTTACTTTTTGACCGCGGTTAGCAATACTGCGTTCGTGGCAAAAAGCCCATAAATACTGTGGGAAGGTTGAGTCATTAATATTTGTTGTAATGGATTTTGTCATATAATAATTCGTCTTCCTCATAACCCTTTTTTTCTTCCCCAGGATAACCTATTGCAATAATACATTCAATATTATATTTCTCTGGTATTCCCAGAGTATTTTTTATATACTCCTGTGCCATAATATTCTCCTTATAAATTCTTTCCCTCACCTGAATCCAGCATGACCCAAGCCCAAGTGATTGTGCCGCAATCTGTATAATAATTGCTGCTATGGAGGAGTCCTCTATCCAGACATCGCATACATAAGGGTCTGCGGCAACTACAATTCCCAATGGTGCACCTTCTAAAAACTGCGAGCTGTGCTCCCTACATCGGGAAAGTTCCTCAAGCAAGTGCCTATCTGTAACGGTAACAAACTCCCAAGGTCTCCTTGCCCTTGATGATGGAGACAATAAGGCACTCTTTAAAATAAAGTCAACCTTCTCCTTTTCAATTTCTCTTTGCTGGAACTTTCTTACACTCCGTCTTTTCTTCAATAAGTCCATTAACATATTGGCTCTTTCCTCCTTGTTTTCTGCTTTCATAATAACCAATATCAATTATATCTACAGTCCCATCAGGAGATGTAGTAAAACAGCTGTGCTCCAAACCAAATTTTTACAAAATAATTCGCGCACATTTTTATTCACTTTCTTCTTTAAAATTTAATTTTCTCTTATTTTAAAATTATTATAATTTTTCATAAAACATTTCTATATATTAAAAATATTAAAAAACTATATAATATAATAATACACATAATACCAGTACCTCGCAACAAAATTTGCTTTCATAAAAACAACCCATTTTGAAGAGAAAAAGCGCACCGTCTGCTGTTCACAGTTTTTTTTAGATTTTAGTTTTTATGGATTGACAAGCAATGAAAGGATGTGACACTATGTTATGGAATTGGTAAAAGTATAGAAATATGCAATCTAAATTAAATTATGCGCTTTAAGGAGGGCAGGAAGCAAAAAGGGAATTTAAGTACTGAAAAATTTAGAATTGTCCAAAACAGTAGCAAAAATGATCTTCTCGTGATTTTTATGCATCTATCGGTAATCAACGGATTTGGTTCACTACAGTAAATAACAATTACATGTATCTAATTTATTTAAGTTGAATTTGCTCAAAATTGTCTGCAAGCATCTAAGTGCTTATATAAATTAATTATTATTTCTAGTATCTTTTATTACATATAGACCATATTTTGTTTCTCATCACTATAATTACATCTCTTAAATATATATCGGTTATATTTCTTTTTTATCGTTATATTTAAGTCTTTTAAACAAACACAGATTATTTTTATTTTCCTTATAATACATTACTTACAGTAATCTAACGCAAGACTTCTAGTAGTTCAAGTGTTTAATCAATGACCCCAACTAATGCTTATATTTAGGTTTTCTTGGATTATAAAGCTGAAGAAAACATTTTGAATATGAGTTTAATGTAAATGGGTTACTGGGTTCTATTGATTTCGTTATGGTATAACTATCTACTGAAAGTAGGTAATTATATAAATACAATAATGGGAGAGGAGGATTTTTGATTTATTACCTAACATTATTTTAATATGAAAAAGGAGGAGTTTATAATGAAGCAGGATTTTAGGGTATTCTTTGCAGTCTTGACTTGTTTTACTGTTTTATTTGCCTTATTTGTAAATGTACAAGCAACAACAACACTCACATCAAATGCAACTGGCACCCATGGTGGCTATGACTATGAGTATTGGAAGGATAGCGGCACCGGAACAATGACCCTTAACGATGGTGGTGCATTTAGTTGCTCATGGAGTAATATCAATAACATATTATTCCGTAAAGGCAAAAAGTACAATGAAACTCAAACACATCAACAACTTGGAAACATAACAATGACCTATGCCTGCAACTACCAACCAAACGGCAATTCATATTTATCTGTCTATGGTTGGACGAGTGACCCTCTTGTAGAGTATTACATCATTGAAAGTTATGGTACTTTGGAAGCCACCAGGAAGCAACTCACCAAAAGGCACAGTTACAATTGATGGAAGTACATATGAAATATATGAAACCACAAGAACTAATCAACCTTCCATAATCTAATGCCCCGTAGCAGAATTTCTTTCTAGAAATGGGACACAAACGGAAGAAGTACGTTTTAACACTATGAAAGACCAGAAATGGGTACTGTTAAAAAATAATTACTCCTCAGTTTTAGGACAAAAAAACATGCTCAACCTGTAAACTGCACAATACATTACATAGCCGATTACTCCACCCAAAAAGTTTAAAACTATATCATCAATATCTGTAACTCCTACCCCTGCAATATACTGAGTAATCTCTACAGTACATGTGGCAAAAAAAACTATAAGCATTGTATTTTTAAAGCTAGCTGACTTTCTTTTAATAATGGGAAGCAAAAAACCCATAGGGACAAATGCTACAATATTACCAAATACATTTATCACCATTACTTTTTTGCTAGGAACTCTAAATAAAAAATGCATAATAGTCCCAAACGGTATATAATGTATTTCCCTTTCGACATTCCCTCTGTTGTAATCACTGCTAAAAAAGACCAGGTAGCCTAAATAGCACACATATACTATAAACAAAAATGCAGATACAGGTTTCAAATACTTTTTTAAAAAGGAATCCCTATTTATCATATTAATTATCGCTCCAAAAAAACAAAGTATGCTGACTAGAACATATAAAATCAATCCTTCCGGATATTCAACATTTTATATTTATTTAACCGTTAAAAAAACATTTACTCAACTACCACTGCAGTGCCACTGGCAGTTACCATAAGCATGTTTCCGCCTTGCCCCAGCACCTCATAATCAACGTCTACACCTATAATTGCATTGGCACCGAGGGCTTGTGCCCTGTTCACCATCTCCTTCAATGCTCCTTCCCTTGCTTCAATCAGTTCCCCTTCATACGACCCTGAACGTCCTCCAAAAAAATTTGTTAGACCTGCAGCAAAATCCTTAATAAAGTCTACACCAGAGATAACCTCTCCAAAAACAATTCCTTTGTACTCCTTCACTTTTTTGCCTTCTATTGCGGGCGTTGTTGTTACAAGCATTCCAATCACTCCTGTTCTAATTTATTATCTAGCTACCCAAACCATATACAATAGATTTGATGCATTTTCATTCTATGTGCTCTTTACATCGTGTGTTTCCAAATCACTATTTTCTCATTGTCATTATTTTGTTTTATGATTGAAAACAGAACGATATCAACCTCTTTTTGTCCAGGCTCTATAAAGCCTGCACTTATTACCATTCCTTTTAATTCATTGTTAACGCCACTATACAAGTGTTTTTTCCCAAATGCCTTTGATAAAATGAGTATGGATATTATTAAAATCTATAACACTTGCTGTTCTTCTCGTTATATGCAGTTTTTTCGAATTAACCATCAAGCTAAAATGTTCATCATTATCGTTTCTTTCCTGTGACAACCTTAACATCATATCCCCCTTAACAGTTCTGGGGTTTTTATTTAATTTCATATCCGATCCGGTTTTTTCACATTCTACAAACATATCAACAAGAACTCTTGTATCAATAAAATAGACGGATGTTATATAGTGCTGTCTGTCAGAAATGCTGAAAACCTTATTAATTTTTATCTCTATTAACACTTTTATTCCTCCTAGAGTATCAGTGTTCACTTATACTTTTTCCAATACAACTGCATTATAGCACAATTTAAAACACAGATAAACTAGTTTTCACCAATACTAAATGACAAACTATTTTATTGCTTTAAATTATCGCGTTCAATATGTTTCTACTGAATGCGTATCTTTATTACATCATTTACACAATATAGTTTTTTATTATATACTTAATATTACTACAAACATCGGGAGGAAATTTCCATGTACTTCGAAGAATACGGAAACAGAGAATTGCCAACAATCATTATGCTACACGGCGCAGGAATGGTACATAGTTTTGTAAACCAGTATATACTTTCGGACAGGTTCAATCTAGTACTGCCCCATTTATATGGTAATGGGCGTGAATCCGAAGTTATCTACCGCTCTGAAGAAACGTTAGACGGTATAATTCAAATAATTAAGAGTCTTAATAAACCCAAAGTGAGTATTATTGGATTTTCTTTAGGGGCTCAGCTGATAATACCTCTTATCAGCAAGTATGAACAGTTGTTTGACAAGGCTATAATGGCAAGCCCTTGGGTATTAAAGAGCAAACAAACAGTAAAATACTATTCTTTATTGGCTTCAATGATGTACCCTCTGGGCAAAGTCCGATTTTTGATAAAATTTCAGTCTAAACTTTTGGGACTGAACGATAAACAACTGGATGAAAGTATTGAATACAACCGTAGCACAAGAAAGGAAAATCCCGCAGCTTTTATCACTGATGGTGTAAATATCCACGATTATCCTGAGTTTAAGAATGTTAAAATTCCTATGCTTGCGCTGTCAGGTGAAAAGGAAAGTGCAGATATGATCAAATCCGTCAAATACCTAGGTGGGATGAATCCCTGCTGCAAAGTTGAAATATGGGAAAAATTTATGCATGAAATACCCTTTAAAAATCCTGAAAGATTCAATAAAACAACTATAGACTTTTTAGGATAATAAAAAGCTTCGGGACATTGAGTTCCTCGCTTTTTGCCGGATTTTTTTTCTAGAAATGCCCTTAACAAAAACACAAGCCTGTCATCATAATCTGGAACCAATATACCCTATTGGAAGGATTGACAGGCTTGTTTATTTTTTAACTATTGCTAATTTCTCAGTTCTATAATTTATTGTTACCCTATTTCACTCATTCCTTGCTATATTGGCAATTCTTCAATCAAACCTAAAAGATATCTTTTCAATATTGCATAGTCTGTTGAATCTATTGTTCCGCTGTTGTTAATATCTGCTGTTTCTGTGTTAATACTCTGGTTTGAACTCAGTAAGTATCTTTTTAAAAGAGCATAATCGGTTGAATTAACATTCCCATCATCATTAACGTCACCGTAGAGAATGGAACCTTCAGTCGGAGTAGGTGTAGGCGTTAATTCTGGTGGTGTTGTGTGCGGAGGAGTCGTCACTGGCGGAATCGTTACCGGACTGTCGCCGTTTAAGGATACACCATTTTTACCTAAAGGTATTTTGTGGTCAAGACCAATAAACTTTCCTTCGCTGTTTTTCCACAAAGTAGGAAGTAAGTAGTTGTCATATTTATTATCATTCCACTTTAAGTCTCTTCCACCTGGGAAAGCGGTTCCTTCACCTCGGGTAAAAAGTCCACCCGTATCTGCCGAGTCAATATTTATACACCAGAAAGTGTGATGAAGTTTATATTTATTCTCAATTATATAGTCTCTCATAGATCTCAAGTATTTCTTATTAAGATCAAGGAGCTTGTCTCCTCCTTCAGTTAAACCTCCCCATTCACCAAGTAGCAACGGTGAAATTCCGTCTTCCATAATATATGCCCAATTGTCCCTCCAGCATTCTTCATACAATATTTCCTTTGCCCTTTTATCATTTGCGGTTACAAATTCGCCTTTAAACCATGATTGTTCATAAACCAATGGACCATAGTCATGGGGTGAATAAACCAGCTGTTTCTGATGCTGTCCAAGATTTATGGGATAATCCCTCACGCCTCTCAGATTACCGCCCCACCAGTTACCGTAATAATCAGCATTTCCTGTCCATGGGCTTGTATTGGTTTCTTCATCGTCCCATTTTCCGTCTTTGGGATATATTTCCACACCTTCAACGAATATCAACGCATTTGGATGTACCCTTAATATCTCCAATGCAGTCTCCTGGGCAGCTCTCTTCCAGTTTGTCGGTCTGTTGGAGTCATCCCAGATAGCACTTTCAGACATTTTTTTCAGGTCACCTGTGTTTGTATGTGGCTCGTTTTTAAGGTCAAAACCTATAATAGTGTCATCATTTTTATAATGGTTGGCTACCCACACCCAAGAAGATTTGAATATCTGCTCGGTAATGGCACCTTTAAACCAAAGCGGATATGTATGCCCCATGTTATCTGTTTCTGCACTATGTACATCGAGTATAACTTTGATACCAACCCTTTTGAAATTTTCCAGCATGAAATTAAATAACTCATAACTGTTTAAACCAGCTAAGGCTGCGTTGTTAAAACTTGTATCGGTAGAAGCAGGATATTGACCCTTACTCCATGCATATAACAAGTCTGTCGCAATGGGCAACCTTACAACATTAATACCCTTGTCCGCAACAATTTCTATATCTGCCACTATATCGCTGTGATAAGAATCAAGAAGCATTTTTTCGCGACAATTGAATCCAAACCAGTTTGCCCCGGTTATCCATACTTTGTTGCCGTACTTGTCAACAATATTGGTACCTTCAACATGCAACCAATCGTCATTAGGATCGCCAGTCATCTCAGCAGATGCTTGAAAACCTGACGATATCAACAACATTACAAACATTGTCAATACTAAAAATGAAGCAATAAACTTTTTCATATCCTTTTTCCCCCAAATTAAACTTGTTTAAATTATATTAATCGCGAAAATAATTCTAAATTGAAAAAATAGTTTTCGCGATATTTGATTAAGGAAATTGAAACACAATGCAAAATCTTCATTGGGTTCAATATAAAAGTACAAATTTTATTTTTCTATTGTAAACTTATTCCTTAGTTATATTTTAATATTATCATATATTAGCCGTAAAAACAATAAACCCAAGGAAAATTGCAACTATTGAGAAATCCAGTTAGTAAGTTAGTAAGTCAGTAAGTCAGTGAGTCAGGGGACGGTTCTCTGACTCACTGACTCATCCCTATATGTTTCCAACAGAGGATCGGAAGATCAGCGATGAGTCGAAGAACCGTCCCCCGACTCATTCATAAGTATGTCCAACATCTTCTGAGGGTTGCTAAGAAAAGCCTTGGTTATTTGATAATGTTCGGTATCCTCGTATTTAACAGCGCTAAACTCCTCTTTTATTTCATATATCATGGAATCAGGATATGCCATAAGTATAGGTGAATGGGTTGCAATAATAAATTGAGAATCACTAATAACCAAGTCATGCATCCTTGAAATCATAGCCATCTGCCTTGAAGGCGATAGCGCCGCCTCTGGTTCATCAAGTATATACAGCCCCTTACCGTTGAACCTGTTCATAAAAACTGCAAGAAATGACTCACCATGCGACTGCTCATGCAAAGATAATCCACCGTATGATTCAATAAGCTTTGGACCAAAACTCATTTTCCTGTCAAGTTTATCAATATTTGAAGCAACATTATAAAGGCTTTCTGCCCGAAGGAAAAAACCATCACGAGGTTTCTTGACTCCTTTAACAATCCTAATATAATCGTGCAGTTCAGAGTGCGTATCTGTAGAGGAAAAGTTGAAATTTCTTGTTCCTCCTTCCGGATTAAAGCCGTATGCCACAGCTATCGCCTCTAAAATTGTCGATTTACCCGTACCGTTCTCCCCTACTATAAAAGTCACCTTAGGGTGAAACTTCAATTCTGTCAAACTGCGGACTGCAGCAAGGCTAAAAGGATAACTCAAGTAGGATTCGATTTTATCTTTTTTAAGCTCTACACTCCTGATATATTGATTTAGAGTTCCTAAATCCATTATGTCTTTCCTCCATAAACAATCCACCATTAATGTAATGATAAAGCATAAACATCTTATTATCTTATAATTACTGCTTTAAAATTACTATATATTTGCAATAAACATTTTGCATCACTGATATAACAGCTTTTATACCGGAATCAGTCCGGGATTATCTCCGGTAATGCAACGTCCACCTTCGGCAGTAACCAAAAAAGTGTTCTCAACTCCCACCATTCCAATATCAGCTATCCCCTTCTTAGGCTCTAATGCAAAAACCATTCCCTCTTGAAGAGGTTCATTGAACCCTTTGGCAATAACAGGCTGTTCATCAATCACAAGACCTATTCCATGACCTAAAAATTTAACCTTTCTGCTTCGAAATCCCATAAAGTTTTGAAGAAACTCTTTGTCAAGACTATTCATAATAGTGCTGTATATATTTGACGGAACTTCGTCAGGCTTTAGCATATCTGCAATTCTATTCTGTATATCAACGCATTTTTGGTGCTGCCTTATAGCATCAACCGGAAGGCTTCCTCCAAACATATATGTCATGGTTTTATCAGTATGATAACCGTCTACCCCACAACCAATATCTATAAAAACCAAGTCGCCTTTTTTGAGCCTGCGCTCACGGCTTCCTATAAATGGAACTGCACAACTCATGCCGTAATTTCCTCCAGGTCCGTTGAAATATGAAGGATAGATAGAGCTTTCACCAAAGCATATATGCCCTATACCGATTTCAGTATCGAACATTTTGAAACGGTTTATTCCATGGTGGCCTTCCTTTACCATAACGCAATAAAGCTCTGATGCAAGTTCTGCCTCGCTCATACCCTCTCTAAGAATATTCGGCACACGTTCCTCCAATACTTTCCTATGTACTTCTCCTGATTTCTCCATAATTGACAGTTCATATTGACTCTTGACTGCTCTTACTGCTTCAATTTGACTATCTGCCCGCTCTACACTCGTGCAGGGAAAATGCTTTCTGAAGCGCTGATAAAGAGCAAGAGGTACTATTTCCATTTCCATATATATTTTTTGAGGCAACTTTTCAATCGATGCTGCTGCGTCACGAAAACTCCCCATCGGCTTTATCATTGAAAAAAGAGATTCATACCTTGCACGTTCAATGCTTCTCCTCACCCAGAGTACTGCTTCACCCTCATGCGGAATTATCAGCATTCCGTCCTGCATTGTTCCTGTAAAGTAAAATAGATTTATTTTGCTGAAAATAACAACCATTTCCCACTCAGGATTGGTTTCATCCATTTTTGCCCTAAACCTTTTTAAACGCATTTGCAATTCACTTAACGGTACTTGCAATTTCATATCAACTTCCCTTTCAAATATATTTAGCTTTTGTAAATCAACTTCTCGTTGACTTTATAGTGCTTTTAATAATATTTCAAGAATTGTTTTTTGTAAAAATCTTTTTGAAATACAGTATACCATATTTATATTAATCACAAAAATGATCCTATATATTTATATATTTTGCTATAACCATTTTACATTGATTAGAGTCATTTCCTGAAAGGGAATCCGGCAAAAAGCTAGGGACTCGATGTCCAAAGCTTTTTATTTTGGATATTACAATATGTGTAAATAAAAAAATTCCTGTTATATCCTTCAATTATTAGTTACTCAACTTTCCCACAGTATTTATGGGCTCTTTGCCACTAACGTAGCATTG
>CAYPCH010000123.1:0-11116 GCA_964409165.1 uncultured Oscillospiraceae bacterium
GCGGTATATCTCTGTTGCACTTTCCTTGAAGTCACCTTCACCGGGAGTTACCCGGCACCCTGCCCTATGGAGCCCGGACTTTCCTCATGTACGACCTTTCAGCACTGTACATGCGACTATCTGGCTTACTCATAAAATTTTTTCAGTAAATAAATTATAAAGCCTCGCTTGCATTCTGTCAACTAGGTTTAATCGGATTATATTCCATATAGTTGTAATTTGCTTGTTTACGAAAATCAAATTCTTAATCAATATCTGACAACTCTATATTTAATTTGTCACAATAATATTTTTCACTCCCGTAATCGACATCATTTTCAGCATCATCAGGTAAAATAGTGGCAGGAAGTTCAACGATAAATGTAGTGCCTTCACCTTCCCGACCCTCAACGGAAATCTTTCCGCCATGCATTTCAACAAGAGCTTTAACAAGATATAAGCCTATCCCTGTACCTTCTCTATCATTAGCAGTAGAATTTTCTACCTGCTTAAATCTTTCGAAAATCATATCTAAACTATCGCAAGGTATTCCTATGCCGGTATCTTTTACAGTTATCAGTATACTATCATCTTTATCATATATATTAACTTCTATCATACCACCTTCTTTGTTAAACTTAATTGCATTTGAAAGAAGGTTCAGCATAATCCTTTCGATCTTGTCAATATCAAAGGCAATTACTTTTTTATCTATATTCGAATCAAACATAAGACCTACTCTTCTTTTTCTGGTGTATTCCCAAACAAGCATGGTAACCTTCTCAATAACCCCTACGATGTCATAATTCTTAAGCTTTAAGCCGTTGTACCCTGATTCTATTTTTGAAATATCCATAATATTGTTTATTCTTCTTAATAGCCTGTAGGAATTATGCTTCATTGAAGAAATATATTTGGTCATCTTCTCCCTGTTATTTAAAATCTCTGCTTCTCCTTCAAGACCTTTTTCAATAGTCTGAATAGTACAAATAATAAGGTTTAAGGGTGTTCTGAATTCATGGGATACATCTGTAAAAAAGTCGGTTTTTATCCTATCAAGTCTGGTCGCTTGTTCAAGAAGTTTAGAATTTTCATCAACACTTTTTTTAAGCTCTTCTATCTGCCTTCTCTGCGTTATATCTCTGATAACACTTAAATACGCTCTTGTGTCATCATAATTGTATCGTCTTGTAATAATTTCAACATCTATAAAAGTACCATCTGCAGATTTAATGCTGTCTAAGGAATATGAAGGGCTTGTCCCGTTTTTTTTCAATTCTTCAAGCCTATTTATTAATTCCTTTTTATTTTCTCGGAATAGATAATTAAACGGTAATGATTCATACATCCAATCCAAAGAGTCTATACCTAAGAATTTAAGACCTGCCTGATTTGAAAAAATTACTTTTTCATCATCGTGTACAAATATAGCTTCTGGAACAGACTCAATCAATAATCTGTAGCGTTCTTCACTTTTCCTTAAAAGGTCTTCAATTCTGACACTCTGCTCTATCTCATACTTCAACTTCTCATTATAAAACTTTAAATCATTTGAAGTTTTTAATAGCTTATTTTTCTTTTGCTCAAGCTCATAAAAAAGAATATTTAAAGGCTTTATAAAACTCGCTTCAACGATAAATCCATATACAACCAGATATGAAATTGATCGTATTATATGTGCAATTATGCTTTGAATATCATATACTTCGTCATATAATGCAAATATAACTTGAGATATAATTTTTAAACCTACAAAAAGAAAAAGAAACGAACGCACATTCGGTGTCATCTTTGATTTTGATTTAATTATAATAATGAAAACAATTACAAATAACCCAGTGATAATGTACTCACTATAGGTCTTAAAAACAGTCGGATTAGCTTTTCCTGAGATACAATCGGGAAACACCGTCCAGTAATTTATACTCATAAGTAATAGCAACGAAACTAAAGTAAATACGTAAAAAGTTGTTTTCAAGAACCTTTTTTCTTTTAAAAGGTTTAATGGTATAATAAGCATAGCCAATAAAGAAAAGCTTTCCAGATATTTCTCGGCAACTGATATTTGCACAGATGTATTTAAGTCATTCCACGGAAAAATCGAAACACCTTCGAAAGTCAGTACATGCAACAGATGAAATACACTAATAAAAAAGCATGAAATGCCAAAATAGGCAAACCAAGTCTGTTTTGACAGATTGAAACTGTTGTATGCTACAATTACAACACCGAACCCAACAAAGACGCAAATTAATTCAATCAATGTGTGAAAAAGTAAAAAATTATGAATTCCATTATATACTGCAACAGCAGAAAAAATTAATAACAAAAAGATATACTTGGTCTTAAAAATACCGTACTTCAATAGTGATATTTCATCCTTTTGCCTTGCAACCTTCATTAAATGCCTCCTCTTCTGAACCAAGTTGTTGCCTTTCAATTAATTATACTATATAAAGCATTACTTTAACAACGAAGAGGTTTATATAGTTACAAAAGCAAACTTCCCCATCCTCTGAAGAAGGGGAAATAATAAGGGGGAAATTTTTTTGGGTTTAACCAACATTA
Source organism: uncultured Oscillospiraceae bacterium (assembly GCA_964409165.1). Taxonomy (GTDB): domain Bacteria; phylum Bacillota; class Clostridia; order Acetivibrionales; family Acetivibrionaceae; genus CAYPCH01. The sequence goes on from CAYPCH010000123.1 coordinate 2,548, forward strand.
TATTATTTTATTGTTTAATTTTTTTTTACCCGTTTCTTCTTGCAAACAAATCTTGCTGCAATAAGAAGAATAATTGTTAATCCAAAAGTTGTAATGGAAGCCCAATAATTAAAATATTTGGTTTCAAGCTCTATTGTTCTTGTAAGGCTTTCGGGCAAAAGGCTCAAACTGAATATAAGTATTATAAAAGGCATAATAAGGGGTCTCTGGTATTCAATATCGAAAGTTTTTCTGAAATCGTCCGATGTTTTTATGAATGGTGCCAAAAGGAATAAAAATATAATCTCCGCATAAGATGATATCCTAAAAGCTGATTTGATAAAAATGTCGTAAGCTCCTGTACCTAACACCGGAAAAATATTGCTGATTTCCATACTTGGTATAAGTGCAATTATGAAAATTACATAGCCTATGAGTGATATTGGAAGTATTATTGCCTGAAATCTTACTAAAGGTTCTATGCCAAAATAAGTAGCCACTATTGCTCCTAGTGCAAAAAACAGCATAACAAAGCTTATAGGAGTATTTATTAGTCCCATAGTTTTCATTTCCTCGCTGAAGATTCTTATAACAAGCAAAATTAGTATTATAAGAAATATTAAAATCACTATGCCTGCTATTATTTTTACAGGTCTACCACCTACAATTTCACCAATATCCAGAAGATCTTTTCCTCCAAATTTATTATAAAGCTTTGAAATTACATAGAACCCGATAAATGCCAGCAGTGAAGTATATATGGCCAAAATCCAAGCTGCTGTGCCCACACTTTCGACCATTACACGCGGAGCGTTCAATGCTGCCTTTGTTGATATCATTACAATAACGAGGCACGTTGCCTCCCAACTTCCGAAAGTAATTTTACTATGCATTTAAAAACCACCCTTAACTTCTAAAATACAATGAATATACAGGCAGAACAAGAGCTACCAGCGCTATAAAGAATATCATAACAGCTCCCAGCCTGTTTTTTTTGTCCCACGTCCATTTGCCGTAGCTTAGAGTCCTTAAAAATATCCATAATAGAAATACCGTTATCAAAATTCTTACAATCATGCTTATTCAGCCACCTCCTCTTCTTCTACAACATCCTCAACAGTCCTTATTATAAGACCCGGTCTTCTTATCTTGAGATCCACTTCAACATTGAAAGTTGAATTTTCATACTTCTTTTCCCAACCGAAATCTTCCCAATCTCTCCATGTAAGAAATTTCCTTTTCATTACCATACCAAAACCGCATGTGTCTGCATTATTCTCCTCTGCTGTCTTTTTAAGAAATCTTTCAATTGCACTTTTCAAAAATTCTTCGGTAAATTTCTCAAGAATACGTACATGTTTCATGTCTTCATAGTTTATACCGCTTTGTATTGAAAGAATATCAGCTTCTAAAATGATCTTAATAGAAATTTTAGGCTCATCTCCTTCCATCATAACACTTTTTTTTGGACTTCTGCTCTGTTTTACATTAAGTAATACAAATTTTCCTTCTGACTTAGGGTCAGGTATACTCATATAAGAATGTCCAAATTCTCCTCTTCCCATCAGATTGTATGTCGTTTCCTGCCCATCAAGCTCACCTACCAATTTTGAGTTGTTAAAAACTGCAAGTCCCATAACTTCTGACTTTACGCTTCCTACCTTTGGCATGTCGCCCGCCATGAAATCTCCTTCAAGGGGATACTGCCCTCCTTGGTATTCCGGCGATCTGTTCTTTTCCATGTAGGTAGAATTGACAATATCAATATCTTCTGTTTCAGAGAATTTACTCACTCCTGCCAAAACAGCCACAGGCTGTATTGCTTTGCTTCCCATTTTATGATAAAAGCTTATAAGCGTTGTATCTGCTGTAAATCCAGTGTATTTATACGCACTTAAAACCATTTCGTAATATTTGGCTGGGTTGGTTTCAAATTCAGGTTTTACAGACCTAAGGTATTTTTCTGCTGCATTTCCCTGTCCTCTTGCAACCATAACATATGCATTCGGTCTAAATTCCCTTCCTCGCATAAATGCATAGATATATTTTTCAATTCCTTCTTGGGCAAGTTCCTGTGAAAAAACAATAGCCTTGACATGGGACATGTTTATCTGCTTGCTGACATAGGTGTTTATCATATTAAGTCCGGAATATATTGACGGAGTCTCTACAGTTGTAATACCGACTGATTTTCCGACTTCTCCGCTGCCTACCTCACCTCCGCTGCCTATAGAAGTAGGAACTGCAAGCTGTAGGGTCATCCTCAGATAATTGGTCTTTCCCTTATCCAATCCAATTGCTACTGGATAAACCAGGTCATCAACTTCTCTCCGGTCATAACATCCTGTCATGCTTATGAATGAAAGACAGAGCAAAATTATTAATATCACTGCTTTTTTATTATTTTTCATTTTTCACAGAACCTTTCCTTATTCTTTTCTTGACAATATTTGCTACTACCAGAAGTATCAGTGTCATACCAAAGGTTGTCGTCCAGCCGAAGTTTCTGAAAATAATTGTTTCAAGATTTACCGTACTCATAAGGCTTTGTGGAAGAATGCTTAATGTGGATGTTATTACAGCCACAGGTAATATGAGTGGCTTATGGTATTCCAGCTTAAAAGTTTTTTTTAATATATATACAATAAAAAACAATCCTATACTAAGATAAATAAGAGCTGTTGATGTCCATATAATAACAAACATTGACTCGATCCTTTGAAAAAACCTACCATAATCAATAATCCTTGAGAGCTCGTAGATGGGAAGAAAGCTTTCTAGTGATTTAGGGTATGGAAACACCAATAAATAAGCAAGTATACCAATTATAAGAAATACCGACGAAATCAGTATTCCCTTAAAGCCTACACTCATAAAGTTTTTATGACTTTTTATAAAAGGAGGTAATAAAAATAACAAACTTAAACCTGAAAATATTGAAATTTTCGAAACTCCTCCTACAAATATATTATATGCACCTGTACCCAGTATAGGAAACAGGTTTGAAAAATTAAAGAATCGAAATGAACCTGCTGCAATAATTATGAAACCTATTGCAATTATTGGTATAATTATAGCTCCTAACCTTCCTACTGCTTCTAATCCTAAGAATGCGCCGATTACCATACCAACTATGAAAAAAGCGAGCACAAAACTTATAGGTGACCCTGTAAGAGCTATTATCTTCAGGTCTTCTCCAAATTCCCTCAATACAATTGCATTGGCAAAGATATAGTATATAAAAAGCATTAGTCCGACTACTATCCTTACTATGTGACCTCCTGTCATTTCTCCTATGTCAATCAGATCCTTCCCCTCAAATCCTTTATACAGCTTGGATATCACAAATAATAGCGCCAATGAAACAAGCGTTACATATATTGTCACAATCCACCCTGCTGTTCCGGCACTTTCAGCCATAATCCGGGGAAAGTTCAAGAAAAGCTGTGTGGAAATTCCTATAATTAAAATAGATAATCCTTCTTTATTTCCAATTGCAATCTCTTCTTTCACCAAAATCCTCCTTATGCTACAGACTTTAAAGCTGTTAAGACTTTAATAAGTACCTTGTTACTTGTAACACAATCCACTATGTCCCTACTTTTTCTTTTTATCATCTTCAGCCCACTTTTTTGATATGTCCGGCTGTTTTTTTAGCTTTGTTGTATTAAGATAATCCGGTCTTTCTTCCTGCATCCAAATAGGTGACCTCAAAAGCTGGTCTTCAAATGCTCTTTTAGTCTTTGGACCAAAGGGCGCCATAAATGGTACTCCAAAGGATTTTGATGTAGCAAGCCACATCCCATGTACAAAAAGACCAAAGGTAATTCCCAAAAATCCTGCCATTGCAGCAAGGAAAATGTATCCAAATCTTAACACTCTGAATCCGAAAGCCATAGAGAAGCTTGGTATTGCAAATGAGCCTATGCCTGTAACAGCAACTATAATAATAAGTATAGGGCTAACAATATTTGCTGCAACAGCCGCCTGTCCAAGTATTAAAGCCCCTATAATACCCAGCGTAGGTCCTATAGGTCCAGGAATCCTTATACCGGCTTCACGAATAAGTTCAAAAGAAAATTCCATAATCAGTATCTCAATAACCGAAGGGAAAGGTACTTTTTCTCGCGATGCTTCAATAGCAAGCAAAAGGTCGGTGGGTATCATTTCATGGTGAAAATTTGTTATTGCTATATAGAGGCTTGGAAGTAGCAATGACAAAAAAACAGCGACTATCCTGACTATCCTTAAAAGGTTTGCATAAGGGAATCTTACATATGAATCTTCAGGAGAATGCAGTAAATCATAGTTAGTAGTAGGCATCACCAATACAAATGGACTTCCGTTCATTACAACGGCAACTCTCCCTTCTGTAAGCATGGATGCAACTCTATCAGGTCTCTCGGTTGCAACAATTTGCGGAACAGGCATAAATGTATGATCTTCCAAAAATTGCTCAAGCTCTCCCGAGTCAATAATATAGTCTAACTTTATACCTTTAAGCCTTCTTCTCACCTCATTGACCAGTGATTCATTGGCAATGTCTTTTATATACATAAGAGAGCAGGGAGTATTGCTTCTGATACCAACTTCAACAGTTTCAGCTATAAGATTCTCATCCTTTATAAGCTTTCTTACAAGTGCGGTGTTTACTCTTAGAAGTTCTGTAAAACCTTCCTGAGGTCCTCTTAAAACAAGCTCGTTATTTGGTCTCTCCACACCTCTGTGTTCCCAACCCTTTACATCACATGTGAAGGCTGTATCAATACCGTCTATAAAAACACCACAGCTTCCGAAATTTATCTCATTTATGACTTCACCGAACTTCTTCCTTAGTTGTATTTGGTTGTGCGGCAATAGCTTATTCTTTATATATAGTTCAAGATTTTTTTTATCACCTTTAATCTCAAGACTCGATAATATCATCAATGGTTGTAATATATTATGGTTGATCACATTTCTGTCAGTCATACCGTCAAAAAATATAATAAACGCAGAAATTGTTTCATCTTTTGCTGCTATTTCAAATTCCCTCAAAACTATATCACCATTATCCGGTATGGTATATCTCTTCTTCAAATACTCCATATTGACTTGCAGTTTTTTATGTATCTCTTCTTTTTCAAAACTTTCATCGGTGTTTTCATAGGCGTTTTCATCCTTCTCTTCATTTTCATTTTCGGTGGATGAATTAAACATTTTTATTAATGTCCTTCTTTTTTTTCGCCCGCTCTTTTCGGTCTTTTGTCCATTTTCAGCGTCAGTGTTTTCTATCTTTTCGTTTTTATCCTCTTTTAATATAAACTTCTCTGTCTTTTCTGGCTCCTTGAATGTAATTATATTTTTCATAACTTTCTTTATATCAGACAAGCATTTCACTCCTTCATATATGTAAATATATTAACAGGTATTCCGCTTACAATTTGGAGATCTAAACATATTATGGCTTATTTGTTTTTCAAATATACTACAAAAAACTCCATCTTTTTTTTTACTTTCAAAAAAAGATGGAGTAGTATAAGATTTACACATTAACCTAACCTTCCCACATTATTTGTGAGCAACCAGAGCCTCAAAATACTATAAGTGGTAAAGTTGAGATATTAATATAAAGTGTTTTATTCTCCTGTAACTATAAGATACTTAGTAAGAGGTGAGTCTATGGGTAAAACCAAAGTTTTGTCACCCTTTAATGATTTTTTCATTGCTTCAAGAGTCATTATAAACTCATAAAACTCCTTTTTATCTCCCGAATAGGCATCAGACAATATTCTTATATATTCAGCCTCTCCCTCTCCTATAAGCTCTTGTCCTCTTGCTTCCGCCTCAGAGATAAGGATATTCTTCTGCTTATCCACTTCATTTCTAATCTTTGTTGCTTCTCTTTCTCCTTCTGCCTTATACTGCCCTGCTATTTTCTCCCTTTCTGAAATCATTCTTCTATATACCGATTCCTCATTTTCAGGTGGAAGGTCAAGCTTTTTAATCTGAACATCAAAAACAGTAATACCATAGTTTTCAAGCTGACGTGCAACTTCTTTTGTTATAGCATCATTCAATTCCCCTCTGCCAGAAAGCTTCTCATCAATAATATTATTCTGTTCAAAGGTACCCATTATATTCTTAACAGCATTATATACTGCAGCGTCGAGTCTCTTCTCCGCTTCGGTGGTATAACCTACCGATTTGATAAACTGCAACGGGTCATTTATTTGCCAAATAACATAGTTGTCGATTATCATTGACTTTTTATCTTTTGTCAATACACTTGAAGCAGTCAGATCGTAAACTATTTTCTTCTTGGGCAACACAAACTTGCTGTCCATAAACGGCACTTTAAAATTAAGTCCAGCAGAACTCTTTGTGTCTATTATCTTTCCGAACCTTCTTATGCTTACATACTCACCTTCCCTTACAATATACATGCTTGTTGAAACGAGAATAATAGCCAGTATAGCCACAATTCCTATTAATATCTTTTTCATTTCAGTTCCCACCTCCTGAATTGAATGGCTTTAAAGGAACAAGCTTCTGCGTATTTCCGGCTCTATCTTCAATGTAGACCGTTATCCCCGGAAGTATCTCTTCCATAGCCTCAAGGTACATCCTTGTCTTCGTAATATCCTTGTAGTTCTTATACTCCTCATACACATTCTGAAATTTTGTTACCTCTCCTTTTGCTTCATTTATCCTTCTTTCCTTTTGAGACTCCGCATTACGGACTATTCCGTCTGCCTGTGCCTCTGCCTTTGGAATTTCGGAATTTTTGTATGTGTTTGCCTCATTTATTGAAGTTTCCATACTCTGCTTTGCATTTTCAACATTTTTAAATGCTTCCTTGACCTCCTCGGTGGGTGCTTCCGAATCCTGAATTTTTACTTCCAAAACCTGAATACCTATATCGTATACCTCAAGATTATTTATAATTCTCTCCTTTATGCTGTTTTGAAGCTCTATTTTCCCGCTGGTTAAAACATCGTCAATCTGAGTTGTTCCAACCTCAGAACGTGCTGCACTCATGCTTGTATTCTTCAGTATCTTTACCGGATCTTCCGATGCAAAAAGATACTTTTCAGGGTCAGATATTTTCCACTCAATAAAGAAATCAATTTTAACAATATTAAAATCCCCTGTTATCATTTTTGACTCATCATCCACAGATTCATATTGTCCCTTTCCAGACTCCCTGTAACCTAACTCTAGCTTCTGGGTCATTTGCATGGGCACCTTGATAACCGACTGTATTGGGTCAGGGAATTTAAAATGCATACCTGCATCCTCCACTCCTGTAACCTTGCCAAAAGTAAGTATTACAGCTTTCTGTTGGTCGTTGACAGTGTACCATGAATTAAAGAATACGATAGCTATAATTATTAAAACAATCGCCGCAACAACCATTTTGAAGGGAAACTTTACTATATCTTTCGGATTATTGCCTTTAAACTTTGCGTTTATTACATCCATTTAACACTAACCCCCCTGTTCATTTGATTTATAGATTAGTATAACATACTATTATAAATCAAGAAAATGAATATACTTTAAAAAAACACAAAAAAAATAGGCTGTCCGCTATTACGACGCCAACCTATTTTTTATAAATTTAAATTCCAACCTTTAAATTGTTATTTCTTCAACTTTTCCATTTCCCATTTTTACTAAAAATACATCCCAATAACCCGTTCCAAGCTTTTTTGCAAACTCTCTGTCAAATACCGCAAAGTCAAATCGGTACTTTCCCTTTATCGCATTACCTGTGTCCATTGCTATAGCATAACCTAAACCTTTTATATAAAATATCGTACCAAATGGCCAGTAATTATTGTCAATTGCAACAGATACCCCGGGTATTATAGGCGTGCCAGATCTTGTTATACCTTTATCATTTCCGCACTCAACCTTGCTCGGTGTATATGCCGTACCAAAGAATTTCCCTACATACTCTCCTTTTTCATTTTTATCTCCTATACAGATTTCATCAAATTCCGTATAGTTCTGTGGTTTTATACCTACAGAAGCTGCTTTTTTCAAAGAGTTTTGAAGTTCTATATTATCTTCTGTCAGAATCTCATTTTTTCTTTTTAACTCAATATTTTGAGCTTCAAGCTCTTTTAGTCTCGAAATAGCTTCTTCGTTCTGGATTATAATTCCACTGTAATTTTCCTTTAAAATCAAATAATCATTTGTCAATTCTTCATTGAGCACCGATAAATTACTATTATTTTCTGTCATTGTCTTAACTCTCAAAAAAGCATCTTTATATTTTCCTTTTGTATTATTGTACCAATTGAATATAATTATGTTGTTTACAGCCAACGTCAATGCAACTACAAATAAAAAGTAAAATATTTTACTATATATTTTTCCTGATTTCTTTTTTTCTGTACATTTCTGAGGCTCGCTTAATGATAGTGCCTCATTGCTTGACATATATTTATCCTCCCTCAATAATCTTAATATTTCTCCTTAAAAATCATGTTTCAATATAAATTATCATCTTTATTTTAAATTTTATACATTAAATTTTTTTCTTTGAGTTTCCCCATTTTTTTAATATAGTGCTAAATAGTCCGGCTTGGCTGTGGACATG
>CAYPCH010000124.1:0-11114 GCA_964409165.1 uncultured Oscillospiraceae bacterium
AATTAACCTGTTTTGAACTTTTTTAGATATAAATCAGAAGACGTTAAGTCATACTGCTTTATATATTTATGTGGCTAGATATTATTCGCGATATATATCATATGCCATAAATACTTATATTGAATATGTAGAATAAGCATGCAACTACAAATTCAAAAATTAAAATTGAAAAGGGGGAAAACAAAGGATTTAGAATTGAAAAATACTACAAAATATTGTACAATTTGAAATGTGCTATACAAAAATTAAATTAAGGAGAATAGTTATTATGAAAATGAAATTTAAAAAAGCTATTAGTGTGTTGATGGTTGTTGTGGCTCTTACATTAGGAGCCACAAATATGGCATATGCTGTAAGCTTTGGTAATTCCTTAAATGGAGCTTCTAGCAAAGAAGTTCTTCAAATCAGATATAACGGAGCTGCATGGAATTACGAGGGTTCAGGTTATAAAAATGCATCTTTTAAATATACTAGAAACGGAAAAACTCTTATTAGCAAGACTGCTACCAGCGGAAAGGTTAAAGGTTCGGTTTGGGATGATTTAAGATGGGGGGATAAATACACTACAAAGTTTTCGTGGAACCGCGAATAATAATTTTGTATTTATTTGAAATTATTTAGTATAAATTTACATGTGTTAATAATACAAAACTGGATATCTCGGTAATTAAATAGCCGAGATGTCCACAATTTTTTGTAAAATATTATGCAGTTTTTAAAAAATCTTAGAAGAAATAAACTTAATATATTTCTTCTAAGATTTGAAACATTTGCTATTAGATAATGCTTTTATCAGGTAGCATGGTTGTTTATTCATCGTTCTTCGTGGAGCGTAACTGTTTAGAAAGAAAGATGACAATATCATTGTTACTGTAATTCGATAGCTAGTAAAGATTATATAATGATTAACATTTTAAGGAGTAAGCATGGGAAGATCTTTATTTAGATTTGTTGATGCATTAGAACTCTGCACTGCATATATATTTTGTTTTTTTTTAAACTTGCTATTTGATTATGTAAAGACTTTAGATTTAGGCCCTTATATTTTAAAAGCCTTTTTTAAAAATTTTATGGATTATCAAACCCTAATTATTTTTTTATTTACATTTATTGTAATAGTTTTTCATTATCAAATGTTGCACAGAAAAAAAACAGAAGTATATTGTAGAATACTTGTAGGAGATACTATATTAAATATCACTATTCGGTATTCTCTGGATTGCCTAATGATATTAGGATTCGTTTATCTTCTATCCATATTGATAAATGTTTATTTAAATTTCAACTTAACCAGCAATCTTTACTTAGTGTTTATTTTTATTACATATATACTAATTAGTGCAAGGCAGGTGAGGAAATATGAAAATTTTTAAGTTTTTTATTACAAAAATATTTTTAAGAAAAGCGATACTTAGTATAAGTATAATTCTATTGCTTTTTATGGCGAATTATACAACTTTTATTGCTACTCGTTCGATTTTGTCAACTTTTCAAGGGTATCAAGAAATAAAATGTATGAATCAAGAAGGTATTTACATTGCTAACTTAGATCCAGATAGTGATGTTGACATTGATGCAATTGGAGAAAATGGAACACAAATAGTATATGACTATTTAAATAACAATTTTAATTACGCTTTTTATACAGATGGGTTTATGGTATCCTTACCTAACATTGATGATATGGAAATATCATTGAGTTATATGAATGAAGAGTATTATGAATTAAATCAATTTGAACTTTCACAAGGGACGGATTTAGATTTTGATTACCAATTTGATAAGGACAAAGAAATACCTATTTTGATAGGAAAAGGGTTAAGTAAAACATATCCTGTGGGTTCAACAATAAAAATTGAAGACCCTGTGTTAGAGCAACCAATAACTCTAATAGTTCAGGGTGTTTTAAAACAAAATGCTTATCATTCTAATTTTTATGCTCTCAATTCAAAGAACTACTATAATTTCTCGATTTTTTTGCCTGTGAATGCGGAATTTATTAAAAATGCAAATATTGACCTTCAATTGAATGGTCTCATGGACATCGTAATTCTTCAAACTACAAAAGAAAAAACAGTGGATTTAAGCGAGGTTATGCAAGATAATCTAGGTTTGAAATTTAATTTTTTTAGTCAAGAGGAAAATTTTGATTATTTTAATGAATATTATCTGTATTCATTAAAAATCATGTCTATTACAACATTGATTTTGCTTGTAATTATAACTTGTCTTTCTATTTGGAACGCATTAGTCAGTATTCGTTTAATGTTGAGAGACTTCACAATTAATTTATTAGTTGGATTAAGTTATTCAAAGTTAAGAAAAATATTTTATAGTTATTTTGGGATACTGTTCTTTATTAATCTGATAGTTATTTTTTCAATCACTGCTTATAATAGATACGAATGTTGGTTAAGAAAAGATGCTACCTTTGCCACTTATGGATTTTTTGGTTTAATAGGAATGGATTGGTTTGCTTTATTGGTTGTATTCCTTTCTGATATTATTATTGGAAAGATTATTGTCGAAAACATGTTAAGGAAAATCAAAAAAATTCCAATTTCTTTGGGGGTATTACAATGACGAATATTATCGATTTAAATATTAAAGAAAAAGTGTATAAGAATAAGAAGACGCAGCTTTCAATCTTGAATAATTTTAACCTTAAAGTTAATGCTGGTGAAAAAATTGCCATTGTAGGAGAATCTGGAGTAGGAAAAAGCTCTTTGCTCAATATTATTGGATTGCTAGATATAGATTATAATGGTGAATATACTCTTTTGGGTTCGCAAACTGATAATTTACATGCAAATGAGTTAGCGCAATGGCGAAATCAAAAGATTGGTTTTGTCCTTCAAGAGTCAGCATTAATCAATTCTTTGACGATCGAAGATAATATCAAATTGCCTTTACTTTATGCAGGTTCTGGAAAATTTTTTTTTAAGGAAGAGGATTTCGAAAATGTAATTAATGCAATTGCGATTAAACCTATATTAAAGAAAAAGCCGCTTGAATGTTCCGGTGGGGAAAGATCTAGAGCAGTATTTGCTAGAGGAGTAATTATGAAACCTCAAATTATTTTATCTGATGAACCCACGGCATCTTTGGATGTGGAGAACAGAGAAAGAATTGTAAATTTACTTTTTAAAATGAATAAAGAATTTAACACTACTATTATTACTGTAACTCATGATTTAGAAATGGCTAATCGTCATGATAGAGTAATTCATCTTGAAAGGAGTAGATAAAATGGGACTTCTTATAATGCTTATTTCAATGTTACTAGGTATATTTTTTATTGCCTTTGGAATTTCTCGTAAAGAGAGTAAGCGTTGGCATATAATCTTTATTGCACTCGGAATAGTATTTGTTCTTTTTGCGATTTATTTAGGATTTCCTAAATAAAGAAATAGGTTTGTCAGATAGCTAGATTTGAATCAACTTTTCTTTTAGAATTGGTCGGAAATTGATGAATGGTTTTGGAAAGAATATTACGTAGAATAATTGCAAAGATTAAGATTATTCAAAGGAGCTGTCGCACTGAATGATTAGTGTTTTTTGCTCTGCAAAAAACACCTACACTATCTACGCATCTATCGTATCAATCGCGCAAATTGCGCGATTCGCTAAATTCCTATAACACTAAGCTATCTTTTAGAAAAAATAGATTTATTGGATTAAACATTAAATTTCAAAATCCCACAGTGTGAAAACTTAAGATTCACACTGTGGGATTTTCTATATGTTGAGGTATCCATAAATGCCCGATTCTAATAAGTTCTTATTCTATCCCTTAGACAGACATAGTCAAGGACAGCGAATGTCAAATTGTAGCCATAGCTATGAAGCTTCTGCAGTTGCCTCATAAGCTTACTAGTACAGCATAAAATAAATAAATAGGTGTATTATTGTTTTTACTTTTGTGGTGTAATTTAGGCATCAAATTTAAGGAGCTTATATTATGCCAAGACCAGTAAAAATCACTTTATCGAGTGAAGATCATGAGTATCTGTATTCATTATCCAAAAGCCGCACTATCCAAGCCCAAGTCGTTGACCGTGCTCGAATTCTTCTTCAAAAAGAAGACGGAATTGAGAACAAAGTTATTGCCAACGGTCTTGGAATTAATGTGAATACAGTTAGCCTTTGCCTCAAAAAATACCACGAAGGTGATGTTGAAAATGCTCTTTTTGATAAAGAACGAACAGGTCGTCCGGTGGAAATAACATCAGATGCCATTGCCTGGTTAATTGATATCGCTTGTCAGAGACCTGCTGACCTTGGATATTCCCAAGAACTTTGGACGTTGAAGAATCTTCATCAGCATATTCAAAAGAATGCTGAAACAGCTGGATTTTTAAGGCTTACAACCATAACTAAAGCAAGGGTACAACAGATTCTAAAAGAATCAGATATAAAGCCATTTAAAATTAAGTATTACTGCGAAAAGCGTGACCCTGATTTTAAAGCCAAAATGCATGAGGTGCTCCTTGTCTATAAACAGGTAGAAATGCAGTTTGATGAAAATGGTAACATCATTGTTCCTGACGACTATAAACTAACAATTACCGTGTCATATGACGAAAAACCAGGGATTCAGGCAATTTCAAATACATCAGATGATTTAAGACCATCCTCCCAAAATGGCGAAGTTTACAGAGACCATGAGTATAAACGTCTTGGGACAGTATCACTACTTGCTGCAATTGATTTATTAACAGGAGAAGCTATCCCGCTTGTTAGTGATACTCATAAAAGCTCTGACTTTATTGAGTTTTTGAAGATTCTTGATAAGAAGTATCCTGAACGAGATACCATACGGATTATCTTAGATAATCATTCTGCTCATAAGTCGAAAGAAACCAAGAATTTTCTTGCAACAATGCCCGAGGGACGTTTTGAATTTGTGTTTACTCCAAAGCATGGCTCATGGCTGAACATGATTGAAAGCTTTTTTAGTAAAATGACCAAACAAATGCTTAGAGGTATTCGCGTAAAGACAAAACAGGAACTGATTGACCGTATCTATTTGTATTTTGACGAAGTGAACAAGGAGCCTGTTGTATACCATTGGACTTACAAAATGGACGAGATTTCACCAGAAGAAGTTGCATGCAACAACTAATTATTTATTTTTCAATGTACTAGTTAAGTTCATAAATAGCATTTCAAAGTTTGATAGGGTGCAGTCTGTACTTTTTTAGTGACTCATCATATATTAGTTTCACACTAAAACAGGTAGACTCCAAGATTTCTGAAAAAGTATCGATTTCTTTAAAATTGCACCCTCCCCCCCTTGTTTCGTCGTAAACCTCGAAGACAAACCACTTTTTCAGCAGTCTCAGACTCCACCTCTAAAAACGAATTCCCATTACTAAAACATTACATACTTATAACTTTCCGACACTTTTTCATAAAATAATACATAATATGGTGCGCAAAGACAAAAACCTCCCTTGAACCCTTACCTTTGTGCTTTTGTACCTTCTAACTTACTTTACAAGCATAATCCAATATGATATAATTTTTCGCGGGATAATAAATGCAACTAGCCTTGAATTCAATGAATTTACAAGCCGTTTCATTTTCATTATCCGTATTAAAACCGAAGTTTTTTTGTGAATTACATTTTAGAGGAAAATCATAATTATATGTCGAATTTAATCTTTACACTAAGCTTATACTTTGTAAACTCTCAATTTCACTTGTTTTTGGATTTTACAAATGTATTTTTGATTTTATAAATGTACTTCCACTGTTTGTTTTCTGCACACTGTTTTTTTGTACACTGTTAGTTTTAAACTTTACAGGCTATCGGATTTCTTGAAAAGCTTTAAAATATAGTCTTTAGACAGATGGAGTGGTTTATATGAAAAGCAAGATAATGGATTATTTAAAATTGCAGATGAGTATAATTAAAACACATAAGAAAAATGCGTTTTTTTTATTAGGCGCCGTATTTATGTCTTTGGTGTGCCTTGTTGCATCTGTTTTACATTACACCCATAAAGCTTACGGCAATCATTTGACATGGATAGGCTGGCTTGCAGGAATGATTCTTTTGCTACTCGCTTTTTTGCCGAAAGCCTCGTCATTGCCAGGTCGTATTTTCGGAAGGCTTAAAGCAATCAATAAAAAAAGAACCTGCATATACATCCTCCTTATAATTCTCTTTTTCGCATCTCATTTGTTGAATTTCAAAACAGCACCATGGAATCAGAATGGTCTTTTTGATGATGCTTCCTGGAACATCTTTGAAGCAAAAGAGTTTATTTTTTCATCTGAACCCTTTCAAGGTGCTTTCTGGCGTGATGGAAGCAGTTCGGCAAAGGGTGTCATATTTCACTATTATATAACGATACTCTTCATGGTATTTGGCTACAATACATTAGTGTTTAATCTCGCAGTCATGTTGCTAGCTTTCTTTACCTACTTTTTCACCATTAAACTGCTATACAGACTTTTTAACAACCATTTTATAACTATAATTTCTGCAGTAATACTGAATTTTCTCCCACTGCAATTTCTGTTCTCCTTTGTAGGTCAGCGTTATGCAATGGCTCCGCCTACATTGATGGCATCGTTATATTTTCTGTATACAGGCTTTAAGAACAAATCGTTTATGCGCATTTCCTTGAGTTCAGTTTTTGCAGGCTTATGTTTTTCCGCTGCTATTATGGGCAAGCAGTACCTTATGGGACTTGCCATTGCAATCCCACTTTTCCTGCTGTTTGATTTCAAAAAATCCTTTAATAGGGTAAATATAAATCTTGCAAAATGCTTTATTGTTGGCTTTATTATATCATCAATGCCTATGCTTATGTATATGGCACACAATCCGCGCTATTTCACTCTTGAAAGGGAATATTCAAAAGCATTTCTTGATGCCTTCTTTTCACAAGGCTTTGCAGGTATACAGGAGCAAATCGACAGATTTTACGGATGTTTGTTCAATTCATCCACCTTTTACTACAGGTGGTTTATACCCGATTATGTTCTGATACCTTTTTCCTATTACGCTTTTTTAATACCCGGTACTATTGCAGCCTTTATCAAAAAACGTTTTGAGTACCTTACCATATGCATGATTTCTTCAGTCGGAGCTTTTGTAGCAGGCTTTTCCGACTACAGGCTTCTTATGATAAGCCCTCTGTGGATTGTGTTAATGGCATTTGGTATGCACTATATGATAGATGCGGCAAAGCTTTTTTTCAACCCCAGTAGTATATCTTTAAAAGAAAAAAACAAATTCATCGAAACCCAAAGCAAACACAAGGATTTATATAAATATATCTCTTATACAGTTATTACAGCAGTCATACTTGTAAGCCTTATACCCTGTATTTCCTATTTGAATAAGAAGTCAAAAGATCCGTATTCCGTATACTTCTTTACTCAAAAAGATGTAGCTGTATCAAGGTACCTTCGTGATATAGTAATGGGAACTCCCGATCCTCAGCCCGTCATGAGGTGGCAGGAATTCAAAACCCCATTTGTTTACAAAAAGCCAGATTATGAAACGTTAATATGCATTGAATATGGTTATGCTGTTCCTTTTACATTCCTGCAAGATTTTGACGCAAAAAAGATACTTTCCTTTGGAGGCGCGGCTGGACTGCCGTTTAACCTGATTTCTGAACAAGAGCTTTTTTATGCTAACAAAACTGCAATCGTAAATTATATACCAAGCAATAAAAACCTTAAACTTATATGGGAGAAGACGCCAAAAAGCGAACATATTATAGAGAAATTCACTAGTCTGAACTACTTGGGCCATGACGAGTATCTTACATCGTCCCATGAAGGTAAAAGTTTTACGTTTTACGTATTGACTATTTATAATCAAAACATTGAGCAGCTAAAGAACGAGGTTCTGGATATAGAATTATAGAATTATAGAATTATAGAGTTTTAAAGTTTTTAGAGTTCACGGTTTATACTATTTTAAAAAAAGAGGTTAATATATGTGTGGATTTATGGGTGTACTGAAACTTAATACAAGCTCCGCATCGATTGAAAAAGATATTCTGACCCGGTCAAGTAAAATTCTCGGTCACCGGGGACCCGATTCCCATGGTATTCACTGGGAAGGTCCATGCGGGCTTGCGCACCACCGTTTAAGCATTATAGACTGTAGTGAAGCAGGTAAGCAGCCTATGTGCAATGAAAAAGAAAGCATCTGGATAGCATATAATGGGGAAACTTATAATTTTTTGGATTTAAAAAAAGACTTCCAACTGGAAAAGAAGCACTCTTTTCGGTCACGTACCGATACAGAGGTAATACTGCACTTGTATGAAGACCTTGGTCTTGATGTTGTAAAGCACTTAAATGGCATGTATGCTTTTGCTATTTGGGACAATCGGGAAGAAAAGCTTATTCTTGCACGTGATCCTTACGGCGTCAAACCTCTTTTCTATTTGAATACTGGTGATGCCTTCTGGTTCAGTTCCGAAATCAAGGCACTGCTTGATGTTCCAGGCTATAAACCTGCTCCATGCATTGAAGCCCTTCACCACTATCTGTCGCTCAACTATGTCCCGGGCTCGCTTACAGCTTTTGAAAATATATATGAATTGTCTCCCGGTCATACACTGGTAATAGACACTCAAAAAAAGCAACCAGAAATAAGACGCTTTTTTGATATAAACTATAAAATCAATACAGGAATTTCAAGAAATGAAGCAGTTGAGACCTCTCTTGACTATCTTATGAAGTCTGTGAAAAGGCAACTCATTTCTGATGTGCCGGTTGGAGTTATGCTGTCGGGTGGAGTAGATTCAAGTGCCCTTACTGCTTTAATGGCAAAAATACGCGGCAACTCCGATTTTCATACCTTCTCGATAGGTTTTGAGGATTCAAGCTTTAATGAAGCTGGATATGCCAAAATTGTAGCCGACCATATAGGGACAACCCATCACGAAGTCATGGTAACCCCTGAAAAAGTAAAAAACATGCTTCCTAAATACCTTGCTTATATTGACGAACCTTATGCCGACGGATCGGCTATACCCACCTATCTTCTGGCAGAACACGCAAAGGACTTTGTGACTGTCCTCCTTTCAGGAGAAGGCGGTGATGAATTCTTTGCAGGATATGATACCCACTTTGCCTATAAGATCAGAAACATGTACAGGAAAGTTCCCTCCTTCATAAGAAAAGAAATAATAACAAGAATGGTAAACCTTCTTCCTGTATCACATAAAAAGCTTAGCTTTGATTTTAAGGCAAAACGCTTTGTAAGCGGTGCTGAGCTGGACACTCCTGATTCCCATTTTGCATGGCGTGTGGTACTAAGTGAAGATGCTAAAAAATCAGTTCTAAATAATAAACTTTACACTGATTTTCAGCCGTCCGTACAGTATTTCATAGACAAGTTCAACTCATGCAATGCAGATGACGAGTTAAACAAGCTTTTATATATTGATTTCAGTTTTCATCTGTCCGATGACCTGATGATTAAAAATGACCGTATGACAATGGCTAACTCAATTGAAGCCCGGGTACCTTTTACTGATAATGAACTTGTAAACTATTTGGCGTCAGTGCCTGTTAATCATAAATTACCCCGCAACAAAAAGAAATATTTACTAAGAACTGCCATGCAAGAATTTTTGCCTAAGGAAATAACGACAAAGAAAAAAGTTGGCTTGGAAATGCCTTATTCTTCATGGCTGAGAAATGAGCTTAAGGAGTTGGCTGAAGATACCCTGTCACCTTCGAGGCTTGACTCTACAGGTCTTTTTAATGCAAATACCATATCAGGTTTCTGGGCTGAGCACCAGGACATGAAGGTTGACCATGGGAGGTTTTTTTGGGGTCTTCTGAACTATATGCTGTGGTACGATATGTATATTAAAAAAGGTAACTTCAGAGAGTATCTTTCTCCGCCCAGAAAACCAAGATTTTAGTCAACAATTAATAAATTTGATTTTATAAAGTGTTGCGCACTGAAATATGCTATTAAATTTAGACAGATATGTGAACAGATATATGAAAGGATGATGCTGGAGTGGAAACCAATACTGAAGCAGTCTCGGTAGTTATACCCGCTTATAATGAAGAGGGGGCTATCTGTGAAAGTGTTAAGAACGTAAGGAACATACTTACAAAAGCCGGTATACAACATGAAATAATAGTTGTTGATGACGGCTCAAGCGACAATACCTTTAATCTTGCCATGACAACAGGGGCTAAAGTTGTCCACCACCGAAAAAATATAGGATACGGAGCTTCTCTTAAGACTGGAATGAGTATTGCCGAAAATGATATGATAGTCATAACCGATGCGGATGGAACCTACCCATCAAAAGATATCCCGGAACTTATCAGTAAAATGGAAGAAGCGGATATGGTAGTAGGCGCTCGTCTAGGACAAAATGTCAGTATCCCTGCAGTAAGAAAGCCCGCAAAATGGGTTCTGGGGCTTCTGGCCAATTATGTGACCAAAGAACATATCAAAGATTTAAATTCAGGACTCCGTGTTTTTCGACGTGAAATTGCAGAACAATATCTCAATATTCTTCCTGATAAGTTTTCATTTACCACCACCATAACGGTAGCAATGCTTAGCGATGGATATGATGTTGTCTATATACCCATTGATTATCATAAAAGAAAGGGAAAATCAAAAATAGTTCCCTGGGACTTTTTTAATTTTACTACACTGGTTTTGCGTTTGTGCATGCTTTTTAATCCTTTGAGAATATTCCTTCCCATAGCCTTCACAAGTCTTTTACTAGGCATGGCAAAGCTTATTATGGACATAATTGTTGCACTCGAAAGTTTGCAGGGACAAGCACTGACTGCATTGTTTACAATACCTGTAGTATCTTCTTCTTCGTTGATCTTCTTGCTTTCAGCACTTCAGATACTGCTTATAGGAATGGTAGCTGATGGTATAGTACGAAAATTCAGCGGCAGAAAAGTAAAAAAGTTCAAGCACTATATGACGTATACGGACTTTGCTGAAAACTCCAAAGTAAAACAGCATTAATGTAATAAGCTCAACTTTCCCACTTATAGTATTTTGAGGCTCTGGTTGCTCACAAGTTAAGGTCAAAAAGTTTACTTTTTGACCGCGGTGAGCAATGCTACGTTAGTGGCAAAGAGCC
>CAYPCH010000125.1:0-10844 GCA_964409165.1 uncultured Oscillospiraceae bacterium
TGGCAAAGAGCCCATAAATACTGTAGGAAAGTTAAGTTAATAACCTGATACATCCTTATATAAACTGTATCCTACTTCAAAGTCTTCATCCCCTGATTGGAACAGCTTATTGAATGATACAACACCAACACCTTCCTGGATCATTCTTGTTTCATAGTATTCACTTTCCATATCCTTGTATTCTACAGTATAAACCTTGCTTCCGCCTACCTCGTTGATGTCGGTAATTTCACATTCAAAAAACCTGTCATTGCCTGAACCGTCAAAAACTATTTGTGTCCATTTGTTCCCTTTAACTAAAGGCGCTCTTATCAGTTCAATGCTGTCAATTTTTGAATCCATCATCATTTTTTCGCTTTTGTCCTGCCTTATTGTAGCATTTTTTATCAAATACTTCATGTCTATTTCAAAATAGTCTTCGCTTTTTCCCGATTCACCGTCGGACATATCAGCTACTTTCCCTTTAATTATATAAGTCATCCTGTCATCATCATTTTCTATTCCGTCTAAAGTCATCTGGTGCCCGTATTCAGCAGTTCCGTTATATACCCATCTGTAACCTGTTCTTTCTGGAAGCAGAACAGAAAGTACATTGTTAATGTATTGGTAACTCAGCTCCGCTTCACTGTTGACACTCTCCTCATATAGTTTATATACATATATATGGGCTTCTTCAGAAAATATATTATTGTCTTTCTTGATAATATTTAAATATTCATTTACAATTTGAGCACTCTTTGAGCCTTGATTATTGCTTGTAAAATTATTGAAGCTTTTCAACACATCATTCTTATATACCCTTGTATCTCTGTCATATGCAGGAGTATTGTCAAGCCCGGCAAGATACCATCTTATATATCTGTAATAAATATTTTTCAATTCATTTGTTTTCTTAAATTCCTCATTCTCTTTTATATACCCTTCGAACTTAATTATCCTTTGAGCAAGCTCATCCCAAGATATTGTCAATGCTGCATCACTTGCCGCAATTTTTTCCGATGTAATAGCCATGACATCTATAAAACCACTTACCTTTGGTGATACATGTCCGTTGTATTTTTTCAGAAATGAATAATTAATTATAGCGTAAATAGTTCCCTCACTTCCAATAAGTTTATAACCTCCGTTATACACTTCTGTTAATAAGGATTTCAATGCTTCATCCTTTACCATTTCAATTATATCATTTCCACCTTTCCCCTTAAACACTACTGCATCATGTACACCATTTTCATGAAAATCGATATTTGAAAGCTTCCCGTTGTAGTATTCGTTAAAAATATCCTGTACCTCTTCTAAAGCCATTATCATTTCATCTGCACGCTCCTGTGACACCTTGCCGATCTGACTGTCAATGTAGGTGATAAGCTCTACAGGCTTGGCACTTCTTATAACAAGCTTCATAAAGTTTTCAAATATTTTTTCCGACTCTATTTGACTCTTTTCAGCCTTATTGCCTGTTTCTTCGGTATTCCCGATCAATGTGCTGTTTTGGGGATAATTCGGACTTTTCATTTTGCTGTTTATATCACCGTCAATAGCACAGCTACTTAAAATCATTCCTGTTAAAACCATTAAAACCATTAACTTCTTCATAATTAAAACCTCCCTGATTATATAATTACCCTTTCATCAAAACTCAAATCTTTAATTGCTCATATTATCATTATAAAATACCCTATTCATTTAAGTAGTTACAAAACAATTACAATAAAAAGCTTTGGGACATCGAGTACCAAAGCTTTTTGCCGGATTTCCTTTCAGGAAATGGCCCTAATAAAAAAAATTGAGTAGTCATCGAAGGTACTCAATTTTGCCTCAGGAAAGTAAAGTCCCGGTAATAAATGTATAATAATAGCTTTAATACTCGACTTTCCCACAGTATTTATGGGCTCTTTGCCACTAACGTAGTATTGCTCACCGCGGTCAAAAAGTAAACTTTTTGACCTTAACTTGTGAGCAACCAGAGCCTCAAAATACTATAAGTGGGAAAGTTGAGTTTATTAATTATCAATATGCGCTTCATTTGTGCTTGTAATTTTTATCAACTATAACTCCCTTGTGCATATCCTTTACAGCTATATTTATATTCAGCTCCTTTTCAAACTTTTTGATGAATTGCATCTCCCTTTCATCAGTAATGGAAATCGTCATTCCTGCATTTCCGTTTCTGCCACTCCTGCCCGCCCTGTGGACATAATCCTTGGTGTCCTCTGGTATACTTATATTGAAAATATGGGTAACACCTTCGATATGAAGCCCCCGGGCCGCCATGTCTGAAGCTATAAGAAGCTGTATCTTACCCGACCTGAAACCTTCCATGGTTTTTTTCCTATCCAGTTTACGGCTACTGCCGTGAATCCCTTCTGCATTCAAACCATGATATTTAAATTTGGAAGTCATAACCTCAATCTCGTTACCTTGGTTGCTTACAAACACAATAGCCCTTCCAGGCTCTAAAATCCTGATCAACTTGCGCAAAACCACTATCTTGTCCCTCTGTTCAGCTAAAAAGCAAAAATGCTTAATGGTTTCCGGCACAGAAAGCTTTTCCTCAACTCGTATAACCTCGGCTTCCTTCATCAGCCCCTTAAGGCTATCTTCGGCCTTTTGGGACATTGTTGCAGAAAAAGCTGCCAGCTGGCGCTCCTTGAGTGTACTCTTTATCACGGCTTTGACAAATTCCATATTATTTATGTCCGCTAAACGATCCGCCTCATCTAGTATAATTGTTTTAACAGTATGGGCGGATATCTTTCTCTTCTTAATCAGTTCGAGTATTCTGCCGGGAGTACCGACAATAATATGGGGCTTTTTCTTAAGCCTTTCTATTTGCCTGTCTATATTTACATTCCCTATAATTGTCATACCGTTAAGCTTGATTTCCGAATTCTGAGCCAAAAGCTCAATCTGCCTCATTATCTGTACAGCCAGTTCATGAGTCGGCGAAAGTATTATTGCCTGCGTTTCTGTTAATGAAGCATTGAGCTTTTCAAACAGTGGCAACAGAAATGCCAGGGTTTTTCCCGTACCTGTCCCCGATTGTGCAATTGCATCCCTATTTTTTAACAGTTCAGGTATAACTCTCTTCTGTATATCCGTGGGTACTGTAATTTGTTCCTTTTTTAGTGCTTCTGTAAGAACAGGATTCAAGCCCACAGAATCAAACGATTCGTACATTCTTACTCTCCTTTTTGCCCTCCTGAGTATACATCTCTTTCCTCAGTGCCTGAATATCTTCGCTTTCAAGATACTCATCATAGGTCATATGCCTGTCGATTATTCCCTTCGGCGTAATCTCAATGATTCTGTTTGCTACCGTCTGAACAAACTGACGGTCATGGGATACAAACAAAATCGTCCCTTTATAGTTTATAAGTCCGTTGTTTAAAGCCGTGATGGATTCCAAGTCAAGATGGTTTGTTGGCTCATCAAACAGCAGTACATTGGCCCCCGAAAGCATCATTTTGGAAAGCATGCAACGAACCTTTTCGCCTCCCGACAGCACAGAAGCTTTTTTCAGTGCTTCCTCACCCGAAAAGAGCATTCTTCCCAGCCATCCCCTTAAAAACGTTTCGGTCTGGTCGCTGGAATACTGTCTCAGCCAATCCACAAGGTTTAAGTCCACCCCGTCAAAATAGATTGAGTTATCCAACGGAAAATAAGCTTGCGAAGTTGTAACACCCCATTTGAAATCTCCGCTATCCGCTTTAAGCTCATCCATCAGTATTCTGAACAAGGTGGTTTTTGCAAGTCCGTCAGGTCCTACAAAAGCAATTTTGTCCCCCTTGTTTGCCATGAAACTGACATTATCTAAAACCATCTCGCCCTCTATTGCCTTGCAGATACCATTAACCATAAGAAGGTCATTTCCAACCTCTCTTTCAGGCTTAAAATCAACAAAGGGATATCTCCTAGAAGAAGGTCTTATATCCTCAAGGGTAAGCTTGTCCAACAACTTCTTCCTTGAAGTTGCCTGCTTTGATTTAGATGCATTCGCACTAAAGCGCTGAATGAATTCCTGAAGCTCTTTAATTTTTGATTCTGTCTTCTTATTTGCTTCCTTTGCCTGTTGAAGTGCCAGTTGGCTTGATTCGTACCAGAAATCGTAATTTCCCACATAAAGCTGTATTTTGCCATAATCTATATCTGCAACATGTGTACATACCTTGTTTAAAAAGTGTCTGTCATGGGACACAACAATTACTGTGTTTTCAAAGTTGTACAAAAAATTTTCAAGCCAGCTTATCGAAGCCGTGTCCAAGTGGTTTGTAGGCTCATCCAGCAGAAGTATATCCGGATTCCCGAAAAGGGCTTGTGCCAGCAAAACCCGTACCTTATCATTTCCATCGAGATTTTTCATCTTTACATTGTGATACTCGGTTTCTATTCCAAGTCCGTTCAAAAGGGTTGAAGCATCTGACTCAGCTTCCCAGCCGTTCATTTCTGCAAATTCGGCCTCAAGTGTGGATATTCTGATACCATCTTCCTCAGTAAAATCCTCTTTTGAATAGAGTACTTCCTTTTCATCCATGACTTCACAAAGCCTTTTATGTCCCATTATAACCGTCTTTATAACTTCATATTCATCAAATTCAAAGTGATTCTGCTTTAATACTGCTATCCTTTCACCGGGGTCAATTGAAACCTCTCCTTTATTCGCCTCAATCTCCCCTGACAGAATTTTTAAAAAAGTTGATTTCCCTGAACCGTTAGCCCCTATAAGTCCATAACAGTTCCCGGGTGTAAATTTGATATTGACGTTTTCAAATAGTGCCCGCCCTCCGTATCTGAGGGATATTCCCGTAGTTCTGATCATTTCTTTACCATCCTTTTCTCTATGCAATCATCACATTATAACACAATAAGAATACTTTGTCCTCCAGCTGTTTCTTAATTCCTTAGTAGTGCGCATAAATATGACATCTGTCATTTTTCATTAAAACTTATGACAAATGTAATGAAATTGATGATAATCGACATATTGTTTAAATCAGCATATATTATATACTTTTCTTGACACCAAATTTTGTATGGTAAATAATTATGGCGCTTATGGCATTTTTTAACTTATTTAATTTTTAAAGTCACATCCAAAATAAATCGTGTCATAATTTGCTTGTTTTTTGTCCTAAATTGACTAAACAATACAATGCACGTGCATTGTATTGTTTAGTCAATACTTCTACATAGTTATAGTCAAATATAATTTCCGGACAAGCCACTCTCAACAGTACACAATTAACTGTTGCAGATGTTGACCTGAATGGAACAGTCAATTCGTCAGACATAAACGATTTACATCAATACATAACATGCTTGGCTCTATCAATGCACTTCCATCTACAAATAGAATTGCGTTTACATCAGATGTACATATACAAACAGGTGTTAATAACCTGATTGCCTGGACAAATTCATTGTCAAACAATATTCTTAGCCTGGATCAGTTTATTTTTGGCGGCGATTATCATGAGTATTTTACTAGCGGTACAGAAATTGAAGAAGCATGTGTAACAACAGTTAACTCAAAATATCCTGACGCTGATGTGTATTTGGCAAGGGAAAACCATGATGCTTATGGACAATATCCATACAGCACAGGTCTTGTTGTTGACCATTTCGGTAACAATTATGGTGTATATATTATGGATATTGATGTATCAAATCCAGCAAATCCAGCATTTAGAACAAGCGACATAGACGCTCTTGAAACAATCCTAAATGCGGCACCTTCATATGAACCAATTTTTATTGTTTCTCACATTCAGCTTCATTACTACAACAATAACGGTTATGCAAGACAATACAAAAATGCACCGGAGCTACTTAATGTACTTAAAAATTTTAGTAATGTAGTGTTCCTCTGGGGTCATAATCATAGTCAAAACGATCCTGCATATGGAAGTATTATAACTCCCCAAGATGGTGAAACTATAAAGTGCACAGCTACTTCCCAGCAGATTAATATTAATTTTACATACGCAAGTATGGGTTCCATGAAAGAAGGAGCTAACAGGAGCAGGTACGGTCTGTATGTTTCTATGGCTGCAAAGGGTTTCTCTTCAACTGTAAGTTTATTATACAAAAATACAAACGGAACCACTCCAAGCGGTGTATCCGTAAATTTACCGTTCATAATTCAGTAGAATGATTGAGTTATTCTTTATTGGGGGAACAAAAATAGCAGTATTAATAGCAGTATTAATACTGCTATTAAATGTTCAATAAAATTTTGGGCTTAAGCACATAATATTTTGACAATTAGTCCTTGATAGATTTTATTACACTGGTATAATAGAAATTGTAGTTTTGGATACACTAATTCTAAGTATGGTAAAGGAGTTTAATTATGGCGAAAACTGTTAGACCGAATGAACCTCTTGTAACACACATTTATACTGCTGATCCGTCTGCTCATGTTTTTGAAGGTAAAATATACATATATCCTTCTCATGACCCTGACAAGGACATACCTTCAAATGATGAGGGCGACCAGTATATGATGGAAGATTACCATGTTCTGTCCCTTGATGATTTGAATTCTCCTTGTATAGACCACGGTGAAGCAATTCACATGAAAGATATTCCATGGGTTAAGAAGCAGATGTGGGCTCCAGATGCCGCTTATAAGAATAATACCTATTATTTGTTTTTTCCGGCAAAAGACAAAGATGAAATCTTTAGAATTGGCGTGGCTACAAGTTCATCTCCTTCCGGACCTTTTAAGCCTCAGCCGGATTATATACCCGGCAGTTTCAGTATGGACCCGGCGGTATTGGTAGATGATGATGACAAAGCATATATGTACTTTGGAGGACTTTGGGGAGGACAATTGGAAAAATGGCAGACAGGAACTTTTGTGCCTGATGCTGTAGGTCCTTCAGGGTCAGAGCCTGCACTTGGACCTATGGTAGCTGAATTAAGCGATGATATGCTGACCTTTAAAGAAACGCCTCAAGAAATATCCATTGTTGATGAAGACGGAAAGCCATTGGTTGCTGGTGATGAAGAAAGAAGATTTTTTGAAGGTCCATGGGTACACAAGTACAACGGATATTATTATCTTTCATATTCAACAGGTACCACACATTATCTCGCGTATGCCATAAGCAAAAATCCGAAAGGTCCTTATGTTTACAAGGGAAGAATCCTTAACCCAGTAAAAGGTTGGACGACACATCATTCCATTGTCGAATTCAAAGGCAAATGGTATTTGTTCTATCATGACGCCTCCTTATCAGGCGGAATCGATAATAAGCGTTGCGTAAAGTACAGAGAGTTGAAATATAATGCTGACGGTACAATTCAGGAAATGGATCCTTACAAATAAAAAGAAATGAATAAGCATACATAAGGCTGGCTCAATTAGCAGAGTCAGCCTTATTAATATATTTCACCAATCCCTTATATACTGTTCTATATTATTCTATATTCATTTTAATCTGTAAAAATCTCAATGTACCCGATAATTTTATTCTCATCAAGCTTTTTGCCGGATTTCCTTTCAGGAAATGGCCCTAACCAAGGAAGCAAGAGAACCGTCCCTTTGCTTCTAGATTCCTAACAAGTGCCTTTTTAGAAGTGCATAGTCGGTAGAGTCTACCTTTCCGTCACGGTTCATATCGCTGGAAGCTGACATAGCATCAGTCAATTGTATTATGCCTAAAATACACCTTCTCAATAATGAATAGTCGGTACTGTTTACAGCGCCGTCACCGTTAACATCTCCAAGCTTTACATTACTTGTCGGTGTAGGGGTAACAACCGGATTTGACTCTTTATATTGAGCAAATATTGATGCAAGCTGCGAATCCATAAATTTTCTCTCACTTCTTGAATAGTGGGTACCGGGATCCCAAAGAACAGGACAAAAGCCCATATCATATGCTGTTTTACAAACCGTTGAAATATACAGCCTTACACTCGCAGGATCCTTATTCACCAATGTGGAGCCATATTCTCCTATTATAACAGGAACTCCCCTGTCTGCAAACTTAACTTTCATTTTGTTGAAATCATTTTTAACCTGATTGATTTCTGCCGCTGTTCCCCAGTTAGTTGCACATTTGCCCCATGATTCATCCTTCTCAAGTATTGTAAAAGTAGAAGGAGTATAATAATGCACAGAAACAATCAATTTGCTGTTAATTGTATCTTTAGGCATTTTAAATGCATCATCACATGTAAGATCAATGTCCGTTGCATATCCCGCAATTAAAAGACAACGGGATGCATTATTACCTCCTGAAGCCCTTACAATATCAATAAATTTTTGGTTGATGTTGTTTAATATGCCATACGCTCGTGCTTTATCAGCTTCGGATGAGCCTCCGTACCTGTTCCAGATGCTATTCCAGCACCCCTCTTCATTAAGCGATTCAAAAATAAGAGTGTCGGGATAATCTTTGTAATAAGCACTTAATTGAGTCCATATTGAAATATATTTTTTCATGGATTCATCATAATTTGTCGCAAAATTTTCAAACCATCCGTTATCCCAGTGAATATTCACAATAGCATACATATCATTTTTCAAGCAATAATTAACTACTTCCTCTACACGATTCAGAAGCTCCCTGTTGATTGTATAATCAGAAGCCATAAGGTTTGACCAAGCTACCGGAATACGAACCGAATCAAAACCTGCTTTCTTAATGTCGTCAATTACAGCCTGAGTTGTAACTATGTTGCCCCATGCTGTTTCATAGTCTTTTACAGTTTTTCCGTTTATCCAATCGCCGCAAGCCTCCAATGTATTCCCCAAATTCCAGCCTATTCCCATATCCTTAACCGTTTCAACCGCTGTTTTCTCCTTCGATGCCGCAAAAACATTAAAGCTAAATAGTGAAGATACCAAAACTGCTACCAATGATAAAAAAGCCACTGTTTTTGTAAAATTGCAACGCTGTTCCATAATTAAACCTCCTGATTTCTTTTAATATTTCTCTAATGTAGTATTTCGAAAAAAGAGAGGTTTTTGATGTGTCCACAAAAGAAGCAAGGGGACGGTTCTTTTGCTTCCTTTGTTTCCTACAACCCGGGAAGTTAGGCTCCTCCCGGGTATTATTAGGCCTCTTTCATCTATTCCAGTTATTGTCTATCATCTCATTCCAACCATTTACGTAATTCTCATGGGGTATAAGAGGTTTTCTCAGTTCCTCCTTTATCTCATCTGATATCTTAAAAGAATTGACAATCTCTTTGCCTGCTTTTCTTAAAAGCACTCTGTACTCATCAATAGCAGGTTTAAGCTCTGGCACAATGCCTTTTAAAAGACCCCCTTCGCCTTTGTAAATTTCCGCTATTAATTCTGTATGGAAATTCCTTGCCATTCTTTTAAACAAAAGCGATATTACCTGAAACTGACTTTGTTCCGGGAAAGCTGCATTACTCACAGCAACCCATTTGGGGACTTTTACATAAGCATTTGAAAAACCTGGTCTATCTACATGTCTGTACTCTCCATTTTCATCCTTCCCCACATATGGAGCTCCAAGTGAGAGACATCTGTCAAAAAACACTTTCATTATACCTGAAACATTATCAATAAAAAGAGGTGTGGCAAATATTACAATATCTGATTCCCTGTAACTGTCAAGCAGTTCCTGCATGTCATCTTCAATAGCACATTTGTTCAGCTCAACTTCAAAGCAGTGGGTACATGCCGTGCAAAAGCTTATATTCTTCTTCGCAAGGAGATAGACCTGTACTTTTGCACCTTCACTGACAGCACCTTCAACAATCTCGTTTACCATCATATGAGTGGAGCTATTCTCCCCTAACGGACTCCCATTGTATACAGTAATTTTCAACTTAATTCCCCTCTTTCCTGCAATTTTTTACACTTCGTATTTTTTACACTTCATTTTTCTCAAACTCCGCTTCTTCGGCTTTTCTCTGTCTGCTTTTGCGGACATTTGCCCTGTTCCGGCATGAGGGATTGCAGTATTTCTCCCTATTGGACAATGCAATATAAAAATCCCCGCAATGTTCACACCGGCTTAACAATATGTTTTCGTCTGTTACTGCAAATGCATATATTGTTTCTATTGCTGTTTTTAACGAATCAAAGTCCCATGATATTATGGTTTTATCTATTTGACTTATGGTAAATCCTATTTTGTTGGCTTTAAATGTGTCTGCAAGAATAGTCACAGAATTTGCAAGATATGCTGATTGAGATCTGTACACCAACAACTGGCTAAAATGCTTTGAAAGCATTGCAGCAAATTTCATAATCCACTCAAGTCTCTCGGTATAAAACCTCGAAAAAATCAAATCCATAACAATCGGCCTTTTGCCGTAAAATTTAGGTGAATCCTCAGCCTTAATCAAATCCACGCTGTTCTTATAGTATCGTATACTTAAGTTATCTCCTCGCACAAAGGGAGTAAACAACTTTACATATGCTTCAGCTTTCATGTTTTTTTCTTTTATACCCATGAAGTTCTTTTCAATTATAAGCACTTCACTATCACCTATAATATTTCTGTTATAGGCTCCAGCACTTATCAACCCTAGCAAGCCGTACTTTTTTACAAAAATAAGCGTAAGTTTGTTTGCTTCCTCATAAGCCTCCTCAGATTTGTCTTTGTAATAGGATATTGATGCATCCCCCACCTTAAGGAAATCAATTATTAGCTCCTCTGCGGTATCAAAGGGGTTATACATTGAAAACACCGCATCCTCCTTAGGCTGTATATAAAGATTCCCATCCACATCATCCTTATACTCATAGTCGCTGTATTTTATCCAATCGGTTGCAAAACTTCCTATCAAACATATTTTTCTTTCCATTAAATCACTTCCTTCAAATTATTAATTGAGAAAGACTGTTTATA
>CAYPCH010000126.1:0-10820 GCA_964409165.1 uncultured Oscillospiraceae bacterium
AGTGAAAAACAGAATTTAATATGATATTATGAAAAAAGCAAATACCTATCTATTATCTATAAAGTAATGTTATACCAGTACCGAAAGAAATAAAAGAGGTGGAAAAGCCTGAACCACCGGTTATTAAGGAAGAGAAAGATGAAAGCAAGGTTATACCGGCACAGAAAGAAATAAAAGAGGTGGAAAAGCCTGAGCCACCGGCTATTAAGGAAGAGAAAGATGAAAGCAAGGTTATACCGGCACCGAAAGAAGTAGAAAATGTGGAAAAGCCTGAGCCGCCGGTTATTAAGGAAGAGAAGGATGAAAGCAAGGTTATACCGGCACCGAAAGAAATAGAAAATGTGGAAAAGCCTGAGCCGCCGGTTATTAAGGAAGAGAAAGATGAAAGCAAGGTTATATTGGCGCCGAAAGAAATAGAAAATGTGGAAAAGCCTGAGCCGCCGGTTATTAAGGAAGAGAAAGATGAAAGTAAGGTTATACCAGCACCGGAAGGAATAAAAGAGGTAGAAAAGCCTTAGCTTGTTAGATAAAGGGGTAGATTAACGTCTACCCCTTTAAAACTTTACAACAGTATTCTTCTTTTCCTCCGATTCGGCTTCCATGAAGGAAACTTTTTTGAATCCGAACATTGTAGCTACCAGGTTACTTGGAAACATCTGTATTGTATTGTTGAATTCCATTACCACATCGTTGAAGAACTGTCTTGAAAAACTGATTTTATCTTCGGTTCTGGCTAATTCCTGCTGGAGTCCTGTAAAATTTGCATCTGCTTTTAACTGAGGATAATTTTCTGCAACAGCAAAGAGCTTTCCTAAAACACCGCTCATTTCACTGTTTGAGGTTATTGCTTCTTCTCTGCTCTGAAAATTCATAAATTTTGACCTTATCTTAGCGACATTTTCCAGGGTATCCTTCTCATGTGCAGCATAACCTTTTACTGTTTCAATAATGTTAGGTATAAGGTCAAATCTCCTTTTAAGTTGAACTTCAACCTGACTCCATGCATTGTTTACTTTGTTTCTCTTTCCGACAAGGCTATTGTATGTAAAAACCATGTACCCCAAAATCACTGCAATTATAACCGCAATATAAATCCACATAAATATCCTCCTAACTATAATTTTATTTATAGGAAAATGGACTTAGAAAGCTCCGCCGCCACCGCCGCCGCCACCGCCGCCTGAATCTCCTCCGCTTGCACCGCCGCCTGAGCCGGAAGAGGAGGAATAGGCTGAGCAAGCAACTTTAAATGTTTCGGAAAATTCCGAATCAAGCTGCGAGAATACTTCTTTAAATCCATCCCTACCGTACAAGTTATCATCATGCCATATTATATTGTTCGCCATAAAAGACTGTGTATCCATAGTGCCGGGATTTTTTTCAAGCACCAATGGAAGCTGCTTTAAAACCTCCTTTGCTACACCTAGTGGAACTGCATAAACAAGATAATGCTCCCATACTGCTATAGAAGGTATCTGGGCATCCTTAATACTTGAAAAGTCTTTTATAAAACGCTGGAAAGCCATCCACTTTTTATACTGGTCACTTCCATACTCAGTGCGTTGATACTGAAAAAGTGAAAAGAAAAACATAAAAAGTCCCAGAACCGAAATAATTGCAGCCATATTATATTTTGTTAGAGAACCTAGCGTCAAACCGGCAGCTATAAATCCAAATCCACGTAAAAGATTAAATCCCCAGCCTGCTTTTGGCTTGTCAGGATAAAATCTGTTTCTCTTTGAGTCTTTTGCTACAAGACCTTTCCATTCATTAAAGTTATTTCTGAAACTTTCTGCATGACTTTTGTCTTTCACATAACGACTTATATCGGACAATATAAATTGATTTCCCTTTGCAATACTGTCAAAAAACCAAGATATTAGGTATTTTTCATGACTTCTAAGTATAACAGAAGGTGGTTGCGGATTTTTGGAAAAAACATATTCCAGCTTCTCAATGGTTTTTAACAGCTTTTTTTCAGTCTTTTTCTTTGTATCAAGAATTAACACACGCTTTCGTACAAGATCAAGCAGTGTTGCGAAGATTTCTGTACTCGTAACATTGGAATTGTGAAACAGTATAACCATTTCAGCAGGAGTATAGTTTCCCGGAATTTCTCTGTAATACTTGCCGTCAAAGTCTGTTTTTGGATCGGTTCCGTATTTTTTTCGTATTTTTATCATTGAAAAAATCCATACTATAGACAAAAGAACAGTTATTATCCGCCCGACAACACCAAGTTTTTTTCTGCTTTCAAGCTCCTTTGCAGCTTTTTCCCTTTGCTCGTTTGCTTCTCTTGCCCAGATTCCTTCCTGATCGAGTATCTCTTGCAACACATTTTTGTCCACTTGATTACTGCTTTCAGGTAAGAGTTTTGCAGGGAACAAAACTCTAGTCTCAAAAAATGTTCCTGGACTTACAGAAGGCACAGTAAACTCGGATGATTGTCCGTCAATGATTCTTGATTCTCCCGTTAATGGTCCATGGGCAAATACTCTTATATCTTCCTTCAAAGCACCTTCCGGCAAAGTTATGTTTATTTTAACATTATTGACGGTTGTTTCCCAGTTTTTACCCACCATCTTCCTGTTAAATTCCGCAATATCATTATATTTTGTTGCGACATCCAGAAGTTTGTATTTATAAATAAATGTTTTCTCTTCATTAGCTGAGGGTTCATATACTGTGAATTTAACCATTTCATCTTTTGTCTGTAATTTATATGTCCCTGCTGATTCTGAATCATCTTTTTTCAGAGTGACAATGCCCTCCGGCTTTCTGATAGCTACAGAAGGATTTATAAGCGCTGTTGAACCGCTGAAATCCACATTGAGAAAAACACCGTTAAAATTACCTTGAAAACTGTATGTTATATGCTCTTCAATATCAGCAGAACCATCAGGTAGAATATTTACAAATATATTGTAATCTGTTATTGTGAAATATCTTGAATAGGCATATGCTTGTAAACCGAATACAACAGTAAAGGATATAACAATAACCCACATTATTGTTTTTTTGATTTTCACGATAGTATCCCTCCTTCTCTCAATTATTTATTAACAGCTTTCAGTGCTATTTAGGCACTATATACACTTTGTCTTCATTGTTTTCAAAAACGACATAGTAAAGGTTTTCTCCTACTATATTAAGAACATAGCATTCCTCGTTTTCTGTAAAACTTTGTTTTCCGGTTCCGTTAAAATTTATTTTATAAAGTCCGTTGCTTGAATAGGGAGTATAATAAATCCAATTATTGTCTATGTTAATTGAATTACAGAACTCATCCAGAAGTTTTTCTTTACCCGTTCCATCAGTACTTACTCTATAAACCTTGTTGCCATCGGTAATGTTGATATAATACAGCCAGCCTTCATGATATATAAGTTTGGTAGCTTTATCAGTTAAAAGCTGCTTTTTCTGGGTTCCATCAGTGCTCATCTGATGTATTGTTCCGTCTTCTCCAAAACCTTCAATATAATAGATTTTGTTTTCGACGATATTGATAAATTCACCAGGTGTATCTGAAATTATCGTATTTGAAGAACCGTCTTTTTTCATGCGGTGTAAATAAAAGTCAGAATCAGAATAATACAACCAGTCACCAGCTGCTCTTAAGTATGCAACTTCATCATCAGCAATTTTTGATTTTTCAGATTTGTCCGGTTTTATTCTGAAAATACCTCTGTCAAAAAGATAATGGGAATAATAGACCCATTCTCCGTCAAAATCCATAGTCATACAGGATTCACCTAGGAACTGTTCTGTGGCTTTTCCGTCCATATTTGTAATCACTGTGTCTCCGCCGCTTTCTATACCCAAATTATTGCAAAATATTACCTTGTCTCCGACGCCTATTGCAAAGCCAAGGTTTGCAGAATTACCACCTGTATTGCCCACAAGACCGGAACCGATGTTGTTATTATTTTTCTGGTCTGATATTGAGGATTTACTGTCATCATTATCAGAAGCCTTTTCGTTTCCATAGGGTATTAAAACCCATACAGCAAAACATAGAACTATCATTACTGCTATAACAGAAACTATAGCAAATACATTGCTTTTCTTTTTTGAGGAAGTTACATTCTTAACTTTTGAATTATTTTTCGATTGACTGATCTGATTTTCTGCTTTTTCAGCCATCTCCTGTTCTCTTTTTTGTATCGGTTCAGGCTGCTGTTTTTTTTCAACATTACAAACTTCCTGATCTATCTTATATCCGCAATTTTCGCAGAATTTGGCTCCCGGTGTCAATTTTTCACCGCATTCTTCACAAAAATTAACCTGCATAGTCAATCCTCCGTTAAATCGGTTTTTTTTATGTTTCTATATAAGTTGCAAAAAGAATATTACAGGGAATTATTTTGCAATATATACTACTCTTTTGTTTATTCCAGCGGAGGTATCTCAGACCTTCCAAAGTCGAAGATGTTAGCCTCAGAAGCTGTTTTTTCAGCACTAAAGGTTCCTCTAATGGTGGTTTCCCCATTTAGTTGTTTTAGTACAAAATCACCTTCAAGATATGCCCTTCCATGATCAGTAATGATTTTTGCTTTCATCTCCAGTTCTTCATCATCAACCTCCAAAAGCCCATTTTTAAAAACACAGGGAAAAAACACATCTCCCAAAGGTTTCCCTTCTTCAGTTCTTAAACGTATATGTCCATAACCTTTAGACTGCTCATCAACATCAACAATAAGGCCTATATTCTTGCTTTTTATGTCATCATAAAAACCCCCGGAATCATCTTTAACTTCATTTATACGCATGCCTCCCTGCCACATGCCCTCAAAAGTGCCGGAAGGTTTGAAGGAAAGAACAAGATATGCTGCAACTGAAGCAAAAATAAAAACTGGTATAATTATTACCGTTGCAAGTATTAGAATAAGTTTAACTTTTTTATTTTTCTTTTTATTAATATTTTCATCAACCATATGCAAAAGCTCCTTCCTATTGATAGACCGACAATGACAGCTTCAATAACTATTCAACCGCCGGAGTGGTTTTGGTCAACACCGCAATATAAGTTTATTTCAGGGCATTGCCGCAGTTTCTGCAGAATTTTGCACTTTCATTGTTTAACTGTCCGCAGGAAGAACACTTGCCCTTAACAGGATTTTCCAAATTATATCCGCAATTTTTGCAAAACCTTGCGGAAACTTTTACTTCTTCTTTACAGGAAGGACAATGGATTCCGGTTAAAGTAGCTTTTACCAGTCTTTCCTCCGGAATTTGAGGGGGTGGAGGAGGCTTAATTGCAATTCTGAATTCTTCATTTTTTTCATCCTTTTTTCCGGGTCTTTCCCGCTCGAGCCATTCATCTCTTTTAGCATCGTACCACTGCCATCTGTCGTTATCGGGATTTATTCTCCACCTGTCGTTGTACTCATCAACTACAATGAGAATATCCTCCATCATAAATTGTAAGTGCTCACAATCCGATATTCCGTTTATGTGCTCGAGTTTCAGCAAACGGTATTCCTTTTCAACCAAATCAAATGTCACCTTAAAACCACCTCTTTAAAGCATTAATAGTCTTTTGGAATGCTGAAAATATTACTTCAGCTGAATTTTCACTTAAGGCCTTATTTTACCCAAATGGTACACATGAAAAATCCGAAGGAATATTTCAGCTATTCCTTAAGCAATTTCCCATAGCCCTCAATCTGGCTTTTTAGAATATCAGCAACATCTCTCAAAGATGAGCCTTGCTTTTTAAGCAGAGCATCAATATATTCGGGCGATTTTCCCCGATTAAATAAATCTACGGCATCAGTCAGCACAGAGGGTATCTTTGTGGTATTCTGATTTGAAACGGTATCTGCAATGCTTTTCATGGGAGTCAGGATTTTATTGTACTGCTTACTCAGTTGTTTCATTCCCTCCAACATATTTCCCTGAATCTCTACGTTGTCTGCTCCACTTCTGTTAAACCATTCAAATTCTTTAAAACCAGCTCCGGTTCCTAAGGATGAAGGATCTTCAAGTTTGATTTTATTCAACATTTTCTTAACTTTCTTTTCATAAACAGTAAGCTGTTTGCCATTCACAAGACCATTGGAGTCTGTTTTTGACTTTATATTTTCAATTGCATTTCTGACATTGTCTTTATTCATACTTGATAGTTCCTTTGCAGTGTCTTCCATGCTAAGTGCTGAGTCGATATCAATCCCATATCCACCTACTGAGTCAGATCCCATAGCTGCAACATCCATAAGTTCTTCGGCAAATTCTTGTTTTCCAAGGTTTTTTCCATATTTCTTCCCTGCTGCCTCATATAATGAGTCTTCCATAATGGGCTTGAGGTCTTTTGCCTTCATGTCTTTCACACGTATATATCCATCTTTGTCAACGTATTTTACCTTATAGGAAACATCCCAGTCCGAGCCGACTTTGACTGTACTGGATTTGTTTGATTTACTATCAAATACTAGCTCGGCATCCTTGTAACCTTTCTTTTTGAAAAAATCCAGCACCTTTTCATCCATGATTTTTTTAGTAGGTTTCTTGATTTCATTTTCAAATACGTCGTTTACCAGATTCTTTATTTTATCCGGGTATAATGTCTTATTGTCAATTACCTTGTTTATTTCCGCAATGGAGTATTTATCAGTCTTAATATCCATTATCTTCCTGGTTATTGCCTGTTGATCCCCGTCGTCAATAGCATCAACAAGACTGTTTATCTTTTGTTTTGCAGCAAGAAATCCCTTTTCATAATCCATAGAATTCTGAAATTCCGGTACATTATCCGTATTTGCTTTTGCTTTTATTGCGTTTGTATTCTCATTTGCTTTTGCCTTCGGATCAGCGTTCAGTTTCATGGATAAAAACTTTACAGCTGATGCAATTCCCACATTCAGGGCTGCCGTTTTTGCAGCCTCTACGGCTCCCATTTTCTTCATATGCATATTTGTGATAAAAAAATATGCAAAGTATGCCAATACCGACAAAGCTATAAACCTTGGATTCTTTGCAATCAATTTATCCGCACCCTTTTCTATTCCTTCAGCTCCAAGGCTTTGTATAATCTCCACCATATGTACCTTTATAAAATGATTATTGTACCATTCATCAAAACTAAGCCCGTCTTTATAAGCATTGATTCCCGACACAATTATATTGTATAATTCCCCTGCGGCTATGGCCTTGAATATGCCCATATGCTGGCTTAGTAAAACATCCGTTGCCAGCTTGCCCAGCCAGTTGGAAAAATTTAAGGTGTTTTCAATATATCCCGACCATTTTGCAACATCTTCATATCCGGAAAGGCCTTCTGCTTCCCACAAAGTCTGACCGATTTTCCATATCTTATGCCTTAATTCGTAAAGACCTGTTGCACCAAGGAGCTGTGCTCTCTGATCGAGGAATTTATTGAATCTTTCCTGATGTGCTTCCGGTATTTTACCGACAATTTTCCTGCACCGTTCAAGTTCAATTTCCCAGGCCTTGCTACCTGGACCTAAAGCGGTAACATCAAGAAGCACAGGTATCTTGAGCCTGTATTCCCTTTCATCTTTAGATGCTGTTAAAACAAGTTCTCCATGGAAGTTTTCACCCTGTCCGGGAATTTCCCGTTTTGTTTTAAGCTTGTAAACATAGTAACCTGGAGTATTATCATGTAGATTTCCACTTTTCAAGCCTCCGTCAACAATTTCAAAACCTGCTGTTTCAAAGGCGTTTTTAGCCAATTGACTCTGAGTCGCGATACTGTCTTCAAACCTTATACTTTGAAGTAGTCCGTAATCGGTGACAAGCTGTCCATGTGCCGCTGAAAGTGCGGTTATTTTAAGTTCTGATGTTGTATGTCCATCGGCAGTTATGCTTAAAGGCTTTTCACATACTGTGGTAAGACCTTCCTTTGCAATAGTCACTGTCAGCTTTGCTTCAATCCTTTGATTTGTGTCCTTATTAGAAGCAGTTATGATTAAGTTGTTTGTAATTGAATTCCCAGCGCCTTCCTGTATTTTTTGAGGGAATATAACAATATTGCAAACTTTGTCTCCCTTCGGTACAAAATCGACCCTGTCAACTCCGTTCTCTAAAGACTCTTCAATTCGGTATTCATAATCCCATACGCCTTCATCAATTGATAAAACCTTTGCTTCTATTTTTGGATGGGATTGTGAATCATCAGTCAGTACAATTGTTTTAGGGTTAATAATAAGCCTTTCTTCAGGTTTTTCAATATTAAAGTAAACAGTTTTACGTAAAGGACCTAAATTTGATGAAGCATTTACAACAAGGGGCACCTTAAGAGGAAAGGATAATCCACCGTAGCCGTCTTCATTTGATCCCGGTTTGTATGTAAAATATAAATAAAACCTTCTCCATTCGTCCCATTCTGCAGCATCTTCGCTTTCAAAATACACATATTGTGCTAAAGGTCCGCTGGGAACAAGCTTTATAGAGTTCATAGACGTTTTTATTTCATCCTGTCCCGGACCTTTTCCTTCAGCGCCCGGATTCCTTACAAAAATTCGGGCAAAAAGCACCACCGCCGTATTACTGTCTCCTGCAACAAGTCTCTTGTCCTGTATTTGAGCATCAAGTACCAGTTGTGCGTTTTCATTTTCTTCATTTAGCTCTGCATTTTCCAAATCCCCCTGCATACCTCCCGCAATTCCACGTATCCCCAGCATAAGAAAAGTGGCAATAAACACCCCGGCTGCCGGAACAGTACTGTCTGAAAAGGGGTTTGAATTTCCTGCTCTCTGATAAAGCAATGCATATACTTGCCTTTCTTCGTTTTTAGCTTTTTCAGGTTCCCATATATTATCAATTAATTCTTCTCTTAGTTCATACACTTCACCATTCATGCTGAAACGCAGTATCACCTTTTGGTTTCTTGAATCTGCCTGCGTAATGAGCTTTTCAAATATACTTTTAGATATTCCTTTTGTCTTATTGTCTTCACATAGAGTTATAAGATAATCCAGCCTTTCAATGCTAAATCTGAAGTAATAAACCAGAAATAAATTGGAAATAAGTAAAGGAGCATATTCTTTATCTTCACCTATTTCAAGTAACATTGACTCAACCTCTTTTAAAACCGATACTCCGGTTCCATCAGACATACTAAGACCTGTTTTGCTGTATTTCTGGTTTATTTCTTGTATTCTGGGGAAAAAAGTATATTTAAAGAATAAAGCTTCTTCATCAAGGTCTTCATCTTTTTCATCTTCGAATCGTTCATATCCCAAAGGTTTACTGTATTTATCAGAATTTTCTGCCTTGTACTTATTAAAAATTCGGTTTACTTCAGCTTCAAGTTCATTACTGTTATTATGCAGTACTATTTGTTCAAATTTTTTTTCATCATCAAGCCAATTATCGTATCTGAGAAATGACTCATAAGTAGACGACCCATAAGAAAAAGAAGAAAAATTTCTTGGATCCGAATAAAACACTGCCCCCATATAAGCAAAAAAACGTTTATATTTAAGTTCTTCAATTTTATCTTCTATACTTTTGGTGTCAACCGTTTCATTTTCATCTTCTATACTTTTGGTATCAACTGTTCCGTTTGAGTATGCAATTTGATAATAAAAGCAGGATATCATCAAAACTATGAAAACATAAGATATAAATAATTTTTTCATATAGCCTCCTCAGGTTTTATAGAACTGTCTACTTCATGGAAGAATATGGTGACAATATTATGTTCATACTTTTGCAGATGATTTTTCAGGATTTATATGTTTCTTCAACTCTAATCCTAGCATTATAATCACAGTCAGTAATAAAGGTACTTGTATCAGCAGACTGTGTTGGAAGGGAGATGAAATACTGTATACTCCAAACCCGAATGTAAAACCGGGCAATAAATTAAGCCCTTTTTCCATGCTGGAAGCACCTTTTGATTTTTTTAAAAGCAGACTCCTCATACCTTTTATAATGAAGTTGAAAATATAAACAAGGCTACTTTTTCTGGGAAATGCAGAAGAAAGAAGAAAAGATGTAAATAGTACAATACCTGTCAGAACATTGCCCATAAGCATACAAAAAAGAAGCGCAAGACTGCTGCCTGTAAGAAAGGCGATGTTTTTAAGGTTTCTTTTCAGATTTAAAACTGGACCTAGTGCACTACCCATACTTTTCAATACTGCAGGTATTTTGTGCATCTTTATTTTCTCAATAAAAGACAGCAAGAAACCTGGCAAAGCCACCCAAAACAGACTTCCCTTAAGCATATTGCCTGGCCTGACGGCAAGTAATGACAATACTGAGTTATCTTTTAAGATGCCGCGGTCAATTACAGAAGAAATTATAAGGTTTGATATGAAGACTGTGGATGCAATCAATATCGATTTCAGGAAATTTTTCGAAAGGTTTTTGCTGTAACCTTTTGCAATTATCTTAAAAAAAGCAGGAACCGAATCAGGAAGCTGCTCAACACTATTTTCATTAGATATCTGATGCATTACCTCACCTCTTTTTCCCGAATTGACAAAACTTCTTGCAAAATATTAATAGGTGGTACTATTTTTTTATCGGCATAAGAACCATCTTTATTAAGTTTATTTTATAAGGGACATTGGGACAGGTACCTTGTCCCTCTCGAAGCAAAAGTTTTTTTTATATCAATTTTTCAAAACTTCTGTACTTTTATTGATTATTGAGCCTAATATATGTAATAATGTAGTCATAGTTGATTAAATATTTTTCAATTATAAAAAATCAATTATATATGATTTGCAATTGTTTATTGGAACAGCGGTTTTATTACTTGAGAAATAATAAAAATATTAAATTCAAACAAAAGAACGAAGCTGCTGAAAAATCAAGCAAATTTCGTGTGAAAAGTTTTGGTTTAGCTT
>CAYPCH010000127.1:0-10764 GCA_964409165.1 uncultured Oscillospiraceae bacterium
CCTTGAAATTCAAAGGTAGAGAGGGCAAAACTATAGATTGCAAAATAGCTTTCATTCCTATATCTTTACCTGCCTTTCCTAACAGGGAATTAAATATGATTGTCGTGCATGGATTTGGTGAAACACCTATGATGCTTATCAGCAATATTAAATCTTCTGACAAAAGACTTCCTGTTGTTATTACCAAAGTTTATCTCATGCGCTGGAGAATTGAGGAATATTACCGCTTTAAGAAGCAGCAGTTTGGATTTGAGGATTTTCGGGTTCAAAGCCTTACATCTATCCGTGCCCTTAATACAATATCAAAATATAGTTGCAAATAGATTAGGAAAAAAATAATTATAGTTATTATTAGGTGGCAATATCATGAAATATCTGCTAAAATGTCTATAAATTTAACATAATGATAGAATATTTGCCATAAAGCATTAACTTCATAAAAAAAAGTAATTATTATGTTAGATTTTCAGAGATGCTATTTTTTATCCAAGATGCCAGAGAATGGATTTATAATTTTTTATGGGGGAGTGTTGCATGAGTCAGGTTGGGAATGCATTAAGAATGTATTTACTGCTTAAGGTAAGAGATAAATGCAAAATTTCTGAATTGGCACAAATGCTTGAAGTAGATGAAAGAACCGTAAGAAGATATCGCGATGACCTTGAGCAAGCAGGTATTTATATTGATTCGGAAAGAGGAAAAAATGGTGGTTACCGTTTGCTATCCAATAATCATCTCTTGGCATTAAATATATCTGCTAATGAGTTTAATTCTTTGCAACTGATTGAAAAGCAACTCAAAGATTCAGTTCATGTTGTGTCTAAAGACATTTCTTCATTAACGGAAAAAATCCGTGTCATATCTCATAAAAATAATATCCAATCCAATGAATTCAATAATCACATGAAAAAGGTTACTTTATCAAATATCAACCGTGAAACTGAACAAGAAACCATGCTACATATTCATGTTGCTACTTTAACGAGAAACAAAATAAAAATTACATATATGTCTTTAGGATCAGGTGAAAGTGAGCGAATTGTACATCCATATGCTACTTTTCAATATAAGAATGATATATATTTTATGGGTTATTGTGAAAAACGAAACAAAGTACTGGATTTTAAGATCTGCAGAATAAAAAATACTCAGTACTGGATTCAAGATTTCAAATAGATGAAAGTTTTGACTTAAAAAAGAGTATGGAGAATTGCCTTGGAATTTATAAGGACAAAGAACTTAATGTTGTGTTGAAAATCAGCTATCCTATGGCAGAAATCATCAAGGAGAAGATTTGGGTTGAAAATCAAAAAATTACTGAGTTAGAGAGTGCAATAATATTAAAGGCTAAAGTGCGAGGGTTGACGGAATTAAAAGCATGGATATTGGGAATGGGAAGTTCTGTAGAGGTGTTAGAACCAAAAGAACTGAAAGATGAAATTATTGAGGAAATAATTAAGATAAAAAATTTGTATTGTGCACAAATATGTCCAGATAATGATATAAAATGAAGTTGTAGAGAGGAGGTGAAAGAATGCGACTTAAATGTGAGTATAAGACAGAGAAGTTACCATTGTCCAGTAATATGATGTTTGTGAGTTTGATAAAAGAGGCTCTAAGAAAATCAGATTCTGAATACTATGACAGATTATATTCCTTCAACGGAAAAGCAAATAAAAAAAGTAAAAACTTTTGCTTTTCCGTTAAGATGAAAGGTTTTGGTATTGATAAAGATATTGCAAATATTAAGGATGGTGTTTCACTATTGATAAGTTCACCTGATACTGAATTCATGCTTTATCTTTATAACGGGCTTTTGAAGAACAGTGAGTTTAGCTACAAGGATTATCATATTAAAAAAGAGCGGATTTCAATGATAAAAGAAAAGCCTATAGATACAGGAGAGGTAGTATTCAAAACCATTTCACCGATTTGCATAAAGAACAATAAAAACTATTTTATGAAAATTGATGATGAGGGATATGAAAAAGAGCTTAATTACATTGCAGGAAGGGTACTTGAAAATTTCAGGGGCAAGGGCTTGGAGGAAAAGCTTGTGTTTCAGAATGTGAAAATGAAGAAGGTTGTTGTAAGGCAGGATATAAAAAGATTTGAGGAAAAATCCGGAAAAGAGTATTTGTGCATAAATTCGTATGAGGGGATTTTTAAACTGTGTGGGAATGTTGGGGATTTAAGGGATTTATATTCTTTGGGGTTAGGTTTCAAAAGAAATCAAGGTTTTGGAATGTTGGAATTAGTTTATTAGACAGGAGGTGAGAAATTGAGCTATATAACTTTA
The DNA here is from genome assembly GCA_964409165.1 of uncultured Oscillospiraceae bacterium. Taxonomy (GTDB): domain Bacteria; phylum Bacillota; class Clostridia; order Acetivibrionales; family Acetivibrionaceae; genus CAYPCH01. The sequence continues at coordinate 2,300 of CAYPCH010000127.1, forward strand.
AGGCTTGCTGATTGGCTGTACAATGCTGGAATAATTGGTTTAGTTAATATTTTGTGTCATGCAGGAGACGAAGTCAATACTAATGGGCAAGAAGTAACAATAAATACTGAAGTTTTAGAAAAATTTGAAGAAAAGTATTTTAAGTATTTTGTTGATACGTACGAAGAAACTATGATTTTTACAAAGCTGATAAATAAAATAGAAAAATTGTTAAGCATAGTTATTGACGAAACTATTATTAAAGAAGTAGGAGATGATATTGAGTTTATTAAATCTAAGATGAAGAATGCAGCATATAAAACATTAGTTGTTAATTTTGATTTTAAGAGATTAGAAAAACCCGGAAAAAATACATTATCAATAAATAGTGAATTTTTAAATGAATTAAAAAAAGTTCTTTTAAATAACAAATACAGCATATTGAAGACTGAATGTATTGGATATTATGATCAAAAGTTAAAGACGAGTAAAGCACCAAATGCAATAATTGATAAATATATTAATACGAATATGTTGGATTTGGAAGCGAATGTTAATGAAATGACAGATTATCTACTTAAAAATAAAAAATACAATTTATGTTGCTTTTCATGTGGTAGAGAAGTTCCCAAAATCGAAAAGGGATTAAGTTTTTTAAATAGAATGTTTTTTGATACATCACGAAAGACATCCCACGTGTGGAACTTTGTAAGTGATATAGAAATTTGTCCTGTTTGTAAAATTATATATTATTGTGTTCCGGCTGGATTTACTACAGTCTACGGAAATGGAATATTTATCAATGAGAATAAAAATATAAAAAATTCTGAAAGTATCAATTACAAAATAAAGCATGAAATTTTACATAGTAATGAATCAAAAGGAATCTATAATGCTTTCAAAACGATGATAAAAGCCTTTCATGAAACCATTAATGACAGTGAAAAGTACGAGCTTGCAGATATGCAGATAGTACGGTATGAAGATGAAAAATATAAATTTAACCTTTTGTCAAAAAATGTTCTTAAAGTTTTATATGACTCCAAAGATGAGCTCAATAGTTTTATAAAAGCAGGATTTCAAGAAAGCGATACTTTTTTCAGGCTTTATGATGAAGTAATGAAAAGATTACTTAACAATGAAAATCTTTTTATTCTTATTCATAAGGTAATAATTCTTAAAATAACAAGTCAAAAGGACGCAATATATAATGAGAGCCATATAAAGAACCTTATTAATATTAACTTAAAATATATGAAAGGAGTTGGGTATATGGAAGGGACAGAAAAAGATATTGTGAAAATAGCAAGCAGTGCAGGATACTACTTAAGAGAAGCTTATAAATCCAAAAATTCGGAAAATAAGTTAAATGGAATATGCTACAGAATGCTGAACGCTTTAAAAACAAATAACAAAAACATGTTTATGGATACGATATTGAATTGCTATCTGTATACAAACAAGCTTATACCTGCATTCATTACCAATTGTTTGAAGGATGATAATGTTTTTAAGACTATAGGTTATGCATTTGTTACAGGCTTAATAGATGGAAAGAAAAATGAAACTACAAATGGAGGGGATAAATAATGGGAAATTCAATGAAACCAAAAGGATTAATACTATCAATGATATTTGAAGCAGAAAGTGCGAATTATGGTGAAGGAATTGGGAATGTAGCGTCTTTGAAGAAAATGGCAAGGGGAAATGGAGATCAATATACATACATATCAAGGCAGGCATTACGTTATAACATTGTTGAGCAGTTGGATGAAGCGACAGCGGCAGTAAAAGCGGAAGGCAGTGGGGATAAAAAAGTAATTCAATTTGCACCTGATGCAACAATAAAGGATTATCCTGAAATAGACTTTTTTGGATACATGAAAACCCAAAAAGGTACGGGTAGTGCAACACGCTCAGCAAAAGTAAGACTTTCAAATGCAGTTTCACTTGAATCATTTAAAGGCGATTTGGATTTTCTTACAAACAAAGGCCTAGCGGATAGATTAAATGAAAACATGAATATTGCTCAATCTGAAATACATCGTTCTTATTACAGGTACACAATAACAGGTGATCTTGATAAGATAGGGATTGATGAAGGAGATAACATCAGCATAGAAAATAGTGAAAAGGCAAGGAGAATAAACAAGTTACTAGATACTATTGCACTTTTATACAGGGATATAAGAGGCAGAAGAGAAGACCTGAAACCGTTGTTTGCTATAGGTGGCGTATACAATATAAAAAACCCTGTTTTTCAAAATGCACTAGAAGTTAAAGACAATAAGGTGATTGTATCAACCATTGAAGGGGTATTATTTGACATTATCAAAAAAGATACATTTTGCGGGCTTATTGAAGGCAAGTTCAGTAATGATAAAGAGATAAAAGAAAAATTAAATGCCACTACTATGCCCGAGTTTTTCAATAATTTAAAAAGAAAGGTCAGCGAATATTATGAAAGCTGTTAGGCTAAAACTTGAACAAGAACTTGTTAACTATAAGATACCAACAAGTTTCCAGCTAAAAGAGACATATCCCTTGCCACCATATTCTACAATAAGCGGAATGGTTCACTCATTATGTGGTTTTAGAGACTATGTGGCAATGAAATTTAGTGTTCAAGGGAAATATTTATCAAAGGTTAATGATTTATATACCAGGTATGAGTTCAAGCCAGGCATGTCATTTGAGGCTGGAAGGCATCAGTTGGAGACAAATGGTTTCGGGATAAGTCGCGGAGTTGCAACATGTGAGCTTTTAACTGAAGTAGAGTTACTGATTCATATAATTCCAGAAGACCAATCAGTAATAGAAACAATTGCAGAATCCTTTATGCTTCCTGCTGAGTTTCCTTCACTTGGAAGAAGGGAAGACCTTGCAGTAATTAAAGAAGTAAAAATAGTTGATGTAAATGAAAAATTATTAGATGAGGATATCGAACTTGATAACAATTATACTGCATACATACCGGAAGAAATGATTGAAAATGAATCAATACTACTTCGTGGTAGCGTTTCAGGAATTAAGCAAAGCGGAACAAAGTACATGATAAATAAATATTATGAAAAGGTTAATTACGGTACTGAGAAAAGTCCGAAGATATTCAGAAAATGGAAAAAGGTTCAGGTGATTTATTCTTCAAGGATAGCTGCTGTTGAGGATGGATGTATTCTTGTTGATGAAGATGAAAATATTGTATTTGCAGTATGAAAGAGAGTGAAAATATATGAATAGATATCTTGCAAAATCAAATCCGGAAGAAACCATACAACAGCATACGGACAGTCTTCTTAAGAATTTGGAATTAATTAAATGTTATTACCCCGATTTGATGATAAATTGGCAGCTTTTAAAAGCTGCCAGTTTATATCATGATTTAGGTAAAATGAATTTAAAGTTTCAAAGCAAAATAGAAGGTAAAAAAAGATATTCCGATGAAATAGCACATAATTTATTGAGCTTGGCATTCTTGGATAAAAATGAACTAAAAAAGCAATTTACTGATCAGGAAATTGTAATTCTTGCACAGGCAATTGCTAGACATCATGAAAGGGGGGATTATGAAGCGTCAAATTATAAAGATGAAGTTGAGGCCTTAAAAGCTGAAGCGGAAAATTTTATATATGAAAAGATTAAAATAACTTCAATAAAAAAGATAAGTAATAAGTATTTTTCCAACAATAGAATTTATGGCGATTCAGATAGTTTTTTTGAATATATAAAAATAAAAGGCTTGTTGAATAAATTGGATTATGCAGCAAGCGGCGGTATTGATGTAGAAGTTAAAAATGATTTCTTATGCAAGAACCTTGAGGACTTAAATTATAAATGGAATGAGCTACAAGAATATATGCTTGCCAATAGGGATAAAAATATTGTTGCTATAGCACAAACAGGAATGGGAAAAACAGAAGCAGGTCTTTTATGGATTGGAAATAATAAAGGGTTCTTTACATTACCGCTAAAAACTGCAATCAATGAAATTTATAAACGAATTACAGAAAAAATTGTTGGCATTCAAAACAAAGAGCGGATAGGTCTTCTACATTCTGATACTTATAGTAAATACATTGAAGAAATTTCTGAAGATGAAGATATTGATGAATACTATAGCAAAACAAGGCAACTGTCATTACCTGTTACAATATGTACCTTGGATCAATTATTTGACTTTGTTTTCAGGTATAAAGGATTTGAACTAAAGCTAGCAACTTTATGCTATTCAAAAGTTATTATAGATGAAGTTCAAATGTATTCACCAGATTTACTTGCATATCTGATTGTCGGACTATCATATATATCAAAAATTGGTGGAAGATTTGCAATTCTTACAGCTACTTTACCCGGAATAGTAACAGATTTGTTAAGAGAGCAATTGAAGGATACAGGAATATCATTTGAGCAACCACAGCCTTTTATAAATGACAAATTTATACGTCATAGTTTAAATGTTATTAACACTCCGATAGATACCTCGATAATAACCGAAAAGTATAATGGTAACAAGATACTGGTTATTTGTAATACTATTAAGACAGCACAAAAAATATATGATGAATTAATAAATAATAAAGAATTTTGCTCTAAGTGTAACAATATAAGTTTATTCCATAGCAAATTTATTAAGAAAGATAGAAAAGAAAAAGAGGGTGATATAGTTAAATTCGGTAAACTGGATTGTAAAGATTCAGGAGTATGGATTGCAACTCAAGTTGTTGAAGCATCTTTGGATATTGATTTTGACCTTCTATTTACCGAATTGTCAGATATAAATGGTCTTTTCCAAAGGATGGGAAGATGTTATAGAAATAGAAACTGGGATAAAACTGGTTATAATTGTTTTGTTTTTGATGGCGGAGATAAAAAATGCAGTGGAGTAGGGAAGTTTATTGATGAAAAACTGTTTGAGTTTTCAAGGGAAGCACTTAAACAAATTGATGGTGTAATAACTGAAACAAGAAAACAGGAAATTATTGAAGGTGTTTATAGTACTGAAAGGCTGAAAGGTACTGATTATTATACCCAGGTTTTAGACAATATTAAATATGTTCAATCATTCAGCGAATATGAGCTTGATAAAAACGAGGTGAAAAAGAGATTCAGGAACATTAATAAAGTAACAGTCATACCTTTATGTGTTTATAACGAAAATAAAGAAGAAATTGATAATTATGCAAACCAAATTCAGAACGAAACTGATAAGAAAGCAAGAAGAAAGATAATTGATAGTATTAATGAATTTACCATAGATATTGATCATTATGAGCTTGAAGGCAAATATTATACTAATCTTAAGATAACAAAGTATATGGAACTTCCGATTTACGAAGGATTTGAATATGATAAAAGAATTGGTTTGCGAAGAGTTCAGGCAAATCAAAATAGTTCTCATTTTAGTGAAGATATACAAATTATTTAGATATGTAGAAGGTGGTTTGATGAGTTTTGATTTTGAAAATTTAAAAACCCAAGGTGTAAAAGTAAATTACTACTATATCTGCAAAAGGAAGCTCTGGCTTTTTTCCAAGGGGATAACTATGGAGCATTTGAGCGATAGAGTTCTTAGTGGAAGGGTTCTCCATGAAACAGCATACTCAAGGCAAAAATCCCGTGAGGTCATGATTGACGAAATACTAAAGTTGGATATTATAGATGGTGATTTTGTTCGTGAAATAAAAATTAGCAGTAAAATGTCAAATTCGCATAGGATGCAGTTATTGTATTATCTTTATTACTTAAAAAAACGTGGGATTGAAAAAAAGGGCATTATTAATTACGTTAAAGAAAAAAAGCAGGAGTTTATTGAGTTGACGGCTAAAGATGAGACTGAAATTGAAAAAGCTCTTGTTGAAATTAAGAGTATATGTGAGGTTAAAAGACCTCCTCCGCTAGAAAAATTGCCTATTTGTAAGAAATGTTCATATTACGAGTTTTGTTTTGCAAAAGAGGTGGAGTAAATTGGGTAGAGATTATTATGTTCTAAATAATGGAAGGCTTAAGAGAAAAGATAACACTATATATTTTTTGGACAGCGCAGAATCGAGTAAAGCACTTCCGGTCGAACAGATTGACTGCCTCCATATTTATGGTGAAGTAGATCTGAATACTAAATTTATAAATTATGTCTCTCAGTTTGAATTGGTGTTGAATTTCTATAACTACTATGGGTACTATACAGGCTCATTTTATCCCAGAAAGAGAAATGTTTCGGGCTTTTTAACGGTGAAACAGTCTGAACATTATATTCAAGATGAAAAAAGATTATACCTGGCAAAGTGTTTTGTGGAGAGTGCAAAATTTCATATTAAAAGAAACCTTAAGAATTATAGAGAAGTTCCTGAAGAAGTATATCAGAAACTTGAAAAAGAGATTGTTGACAAGGCATTAGAAATTGATGAATTAATGGGTATAGAGGGGCGCATACGATATATTTATTATAAATGCTTTAATTTATTCTTGAAGGATGGATTTTATATGAATAAAAGAGAGAAGCGTCCGCCGACAGACCCTATTAATGCATTAATATCCTTTGGAAACAGTCTTATGTATACAACAGTTTTAGGTCAAATCTACCATACTCAGTTGGATCCTTCAATAAGCTATTTGCATGAACCATCTACAAGAAGGTTCTCTCTTAGCTTGGACTTGGCAGAAATTTTTAAGCCCTTGATAGTGGATCCAGTAATTTTCAACTTAGTCAATAACAGAATTATAAAGATGGAGGATTTCAGTGTTAAAGACAATATATGCATGTTAAATGATGATGGCAGACGTAAATTTATAACTGAATATGAGAAGAAGCTTGCTACTACCGTACGGCATAGAAAATTAAATAGAAATGTTTCTTATAAAGGTTTTATACGTCTTGAGTGTTATAAACTTATTAAATATTTAATCGATGACGAAATATACAAACCTTTGAAAGCGTGGTGGTAACTATATTTGTTATATTGACTTATGATATTGAAGTCAAGAAAATTAATAAAGTCAGAAAAATATTAAAGAAGTATTTAATATGGACTCAGAATTCTGTTTTCGAAGGTGAAATTACAGAAGGGAAGTTGCAAAAATGCATAGCTCAGATTGGCAAGGTAATTGACAAAAACAATGATTCAGTATATATCTATATCATAGAGAATCCAAAAAATATTGTAAAAAATAAAATCGGTAAGGAAAAAGCTTTAGATGAGTTGATTTTATAATTGCAGTAAAGCTGTTTTTACAAATTGTCCTTTAAATGCTTTAATTATTAGGGTTAGAGTGTTATGATGCGTTTTTTCAAAAAACAGTATTCCAAGTTTACTGCAGTTGTATTATATTTGAGATATAGCATACTTATTACAACAGGCTTGAATAGAGCCTTTTAGAGATTGCTGAAATTGGGTATTGCCTTAACTATGTGGGATGTAAATGTCGCTAAAAGCTCTCCCAAGCATTTCAATTTCAGAGTATTGCCTTAACTATGTGGGATGTAAATTTTATTTGTTTGATACTCTTATTATATAATAACGGTGTATTGCCTTAACTATGTGGGATGTAAATCAATGACTACATGTTTTACTAGAAGGATAGAATCTATGTATTGCCTTAACTATGTGGGATGTAAATCTCTTTGGATCTTCAATATGTAATCCGGCATCATCCGTATTGCCTTAACTATGTGGGATGTAAATACTATTTTCTGTAGTATTGGCGGCAGGTTCGCAAAGTGTATTGCCTTAACTATGTGGGATGTAAATGGTATAAGGCTTAGAGTTGTTGACCTCCATTTTCAGTATTGCCTTAACTATGTGGGATGTAAATTCTTTACGTTAATACTTCATACTTTAATGTGCTTGCGTATTGCCTTAACTATGTGGGATGTAAATGAATATATATCAGAGGCGGCAGTGGCAGCATCAGCCGGTATTGCCTTAACTATGTGGGATGTAAATACAAGGTTATAATCTGATTAACATTATCCATGTTAAGTATTGCCTTAACTATGTGGGATGTAAATTTCAAAGGTATGAAGGGCAAATCGGCAGAGGAAGTTGTATTGCCTTAACTATGTGGGATGTAAATACGGATATAGTTACTCGGTATTATCCGCTTGGATATGTATTGCCTTAACTATGTGGGATGTAAATTCAATACTGCCGTTTAAGTCTTACCGGGAATACTAGTATTGCCTTAACTATGTGGGATGTAAATAGCCGGAAGGCTTGTAATGACAGAATCGGCATATTTGTATTGCCTTAACTATGTGGGATGTAAATTGGTTTCGGGCGGTAAACGAAACTTCAAAAATCGTGGGTATTGCCTTAACTATGTGGGATGTAAATTTTTCGTTCTTTTTTAAGGCGTTCAGGTTCGTCAATGTATTGCCTTAACTATGTGGGATGTAAATGATGCGGGGAACGTTGCTGTAGTTTCGCCGACTATGGTATTGCCTTAACTATGTGGGATGTAAATAAAAGCGAATGGACAAAAGAATTAAT
>CAYPCH010000128.1:0-5145 GCA_964409165.1 uncultured Oscillospiraceae bacterium
GAGGATATAACAAATCCTGTGTATAGAAAGATTAAATGTCTCCTTCTTGGCAAGAATTATAAATAACAAAAGCCAAGGAGGAGATTTTTATGCCAGCACTATCAAAAGAGCAGGTAAAGTAAATAGCGGTAGTGCCAGCATCCGTGCTCTGTAGCGTAAAGCAAATGCAAGTAAATGGTATTGAGTAAAATTAAGTATAACTTATAATTCCGATACCTTGTTTATATTATTTTTTTATTACTTAAAAGCCTTTCACTTCTTTAAGAAAAAGCCTCTTTTTAAATGCCCCTCTCTTTTCTACCTTCGCAACCCTGATTTTTTCAAACTCTTCAATTGAAATTCCTTTTAACTCAAGTAGAGCATAAACTACTTCAATCAGGTCTGCCAATTCTTCAACACTTTCATCTTCCTGATACTCTTTTAACTCCTCATCAAGCTTTATATTAAGGTATTTCCTGAAGTTTTCATTATCAAGGACTTCGATTACCGCCTTTTTCCCACCATTCTCAATGATTTCAGGGATTTTGTCCCGGATTAGTTTATTATATTTTTTCACATTACTATTTTCCAATTTTCACACTCCCTTGTAGCTATGCTTTCCTATACCATCCAACTAGACTGCTTAAGTCTGAACACCCTGAATATTACAAGATGTCAGATTCATTTTCCTGCAAACGTTTCTCAAGCCTTTCTTTATAGAATCTCCTCGTCCTATAGTCTATAATATCCTTGAAATGTCGGACAAATGCAGGATTATTTATATACTTCTTTAGTTCCGGATTAATGCAGAAACTTTTATCCTTTTTGTAAAAATATTTTGGTGAAGACCGAATGAAGAAGTGTACTGGATTTTTCCATGCCAGGTTTACATATTCCTTGCTCCCCCATTCTTTGTAATCCTTCGTACTTCTATCTTTTAAAAGGTCAACTGCATTGGAAGCCTTGGAATAAAACTCTCTGAAACTTTTGTATATATCTTCTTCATCTATCGAAAGAGTCATTTCCCCATCCTTATAGAAGGCTAACAGAAGCGGCATCTTATACAACTTTGACATTTTTGTATTCTCTATTTCCATAAGAAATTCATGTGCTTTTGTTCCTATCAATTCCTTTTCGTCCTCTGACAATTCACCAATTTTATCGAGAAAAGAAAAATAGTCTCTGAATATATTCAAATCTTTTTTTGTGCGAATAGCAGAATAAACGCTTTCATCCATATATGTGTACATGGAAAGTCTCAGTGGCTTGACCGCAATATCTTCTTTTATTCGGAAGTACTCTTCCTTAACTTTGTCGAATAAGTCTTTTTGACTTTCAGCTATCCGCTTAAACAAATCTATTACTCTGAAATCAAAATTTACAATACACCCTTCAGGATATTCATTTTCCTCCGGTATTCGAATTGTTCCTGTCTGCTTAATAAGGTTTTCGCTATCTCCAGTAAGGAAAAAAGGAATAAAAATAACATTTTTATAGTTTCCAATAAAATCTAAAACGTTTACGTATTTTTTATCTCCCTTTTTGCGTAATCCCCTTCCTAATTGCTGGAGAAAAACAGTTGGTGATTCGGTAGGTCTTAAAAACATAACCATATCAACTTCTGGAACATCAACTCCCTCATTAAACATATCAACTGAAAATATAACATTGATTTCTGCCCTTTTAAACTTTTCTATGGCTTCCTTTCTATCCATTATATAAGAATACCCATGGACATCACCTGAACCGAAACCATTCTCTGGTATATTTCCGCTTATAACCGCACAGGCCTTTATTCCATGATCTGCAAAATACCTCGCCATAAAAACCGCATGACCTCTGCTTGTACAAAACCCCAAAGCCCTTTTGCTGTTATACTTCAAATAATTCTGCAAAATAAGGTCAGCTCTCTTGTTTACATTCAATGCCCTCTCCAATTGTTCCTCATCATACTTCCCATTTCTGAGGTCAATATTGCTGTAATCTGTTTCATCATCATAAACACCATAATACCTGAAGGGTACAAGCCATCCTTTGTTAATTGCTTCTTTCAGTCTGGCTTCATATACGATATTATATTCACATAAGGCAAACACATCTTTATTATCAAGCCTTTCAGGTGTTGCAGTAAGACCTAAAAGAAATTCCGGTCTGAAATATTCAATAATATTCATATAATTTCCTGCTACCGCATGGTGAAACTCATCAATTACAATATAATCAAATTCATCTCTTTTAAAATACATACTATCAAGATACTCCTTACGCCCTAACGTTTGTACTGTTGCAAAGAGTATTTCGCAATCCCAGTCTTTTCTTTCTCCGTAGAAATAACCTGTTGATGCTTCTGGTCTGACACATTTAAAAGTCCTTTCTGCCTGAATAAGTATTTCTTCTCTGTGAGCAATAAAAAGAATCCTTTTAAACCCTCTTGCATCAAACGCCGCCAGAAATGTCTTACCAACTCCGGTAGCGGCAACCACTATTCCTTTATCCCACCCATCAAGCCTTGATTTCTTCAGTTCATATAAAGCTTCTATCTGGGGACCAATCGGGCATGGATACTCAATAACCTTACATACATCATTCTTATCTTCATTATCAACAGTATATACCCGTTCAGGCTCAGCAGCCTTTGCCCTAGTTAACTTACCTGCCCTGCCTGTACTGTCTTCAAGCTTCTCCAGATCCTCAAACAGCTTTGGTCTTTTCCAGTTTTTCGAGTATTTCTTCATCTCTTCATCGTTAACTATAGTTGATTGATTAAGAAAAAGTTCCTCAAATGTCTTTTTGAAATAAACATAATCATCCTGATTGGTTTTTGAGCTTATCCTGTAATTCCACTCTATTCCGTCTGTAAGAGCAGATTTGGATATATTTGAAGAACCTATAAAGATTTCACCACTATCCCCGTATTCAAATATGTATGCTTTTGGATGAAAAGATTTGTTGGGAACATTATAAAAGCGCAAATCAACATTATCCCCAAGAGAGTCTTTAAGCAAATATAGTGCTTGTGGCTGTGTTATGTTAAGATAATTTCCACATAAAATCCTTAAAATTGCACCTCTATCAACAGCTTCCTTGAAATCTTCAACTAACAACCTTACACCCGATTCCATAAGGAAAGCAACTATTATATCAATCTTCCATGATTTTTGAATTAACTCTTTAAGTCGGTCATATAGATGTTCTCTATCACCTGTTACACAATTCTTATTATTAACATAATCATCAAATGAGGATGTATACTGTACCATTACTTACTGTCTCCTTTAGGCTTTGGACTTCGTTAACCATCATACTCCACAAGTTGCTCTTTTAGCTTGCGTATTCCGCCTCTTGGGTTGTCAATATCACCTGTATATCTTGGAATAACATGTATATGTAAGTGAAAAATAGTCTGTCCCGCTGCTTCCCCAATATTAACACCAATATTGTAACCGTCAGGTTTAAATTCAGTATCCAGTAATGCTTTCACTTCCATTATCAGTTCATGAACCGCCAATACCTCATCAGATGTCAAATCAAAGTAGCATGCAAAATGCCTTTTGGGTATAACAAGCACATGACCTTTGTTCACTGGATAATTGTCATATATCGCAAACGCATATTTGTTTTCAGTTATATAGTTTTTGCTGCTCATGTATTCGCAAAATATGCAGGACACAATTCGGTCTCCTTTGAAGCTGAATTATTTAGTATGAACTCTCATAGAAAACATTTTATCACAGTGAACAATTAAAGGGAAACTACCTTTTCCATCTTTTAATACAGAATAGGCTCGCAAGAAAAGCAACTGTTAAAATTGAAGCTCTTAGAAACTCCAAAATTGACATTTCCGGTTTAGCTGATGATGTCGTTAATGAAATACAGAACTTTATTATGTATCTACGATATAAATATAACGGATAACACTAATAGTTAGAATTGCTAACCTCGTCTCCAAAAAACTTCTTTTTTAATGTTTTACCTCAAACTTCTTGTTAAACTCATCCATAACCCTCTTTAGTCCCGAATCAAGCAAAAGCCTCACTCTGTCCACAATATCCGCCGGTATTTCCTTATAATACGCCTGTGCTATGCCACCTGCTATACAGGCAATTGTGTCACTGTCACCGCCTATTGATATTGCCTTTCTAACTGCATCCTCATAGGATTCAGATTCTAGAAATGCTATAATTGCCTGGGGTACAGAACCCTTGCAAGAAGAATCAAATCTGTAGTTCGGTCTTATATCATCAAGGCTCTTGCCAAGATCATATCCAAACTTTTTCTCAATAAAAATTTTAACTTTTTCTTTACTTTCCCCGGTTCTCGACATAAAAATTGCACTTGCCACAGCTTGTGCTCCTTTTACACCTTCACTGTGATTATGTGTAACTACAGCACTCCTTTTAGCTTCCCTCAACACTTCTTCCATGGAATTAAACGCAAAACCTATAGGGCTGACTCGCATTGCAGAACCATTGCCAAAACTCCCGTAAGGTCCTATCGTTTCGCTCTTTACCCAATTGTTAAACATTTGACCATACCCAGCATCAGGGTACTTTCTTCCGTACTCCCTGAATTTGCACGCATAGGCTTTTTTAACTTCTATCAATTCAGTTAATGGATTGCTGAATGTTTGTCTGTTCAAAATACTATCGGCAACAGCAACCGTCATAACTGTGTCATCGGTAAACCTCGACTCTCTGCTAAAAAGCTCAAACTCCGTAGTTTTCATATTGTGCCATTCATAAGCAGACCCGATAACATCTCCTGCAATAGCTCCTAACATATCCATCCCCCTACTTAAATTAAGTTTAAAAATACTTTCCCTTATTCACAATAATAACCTTTTCTTAAAATACTTCAAGGAAAAAAGGGGGATAAAGACTTTTTTCCTTGAAGTATCTGATTATACTCTTGCAATTGGCAATATCAGAAAAGTTAAAAAAACCATCCCCCATGTCCTTTTCATTTGCATATGAATATCAATAAGTTAATAAGTTAGGTGAAGGCACCTTGTCTTTCTCTTCTTCATTAACCGGAAGCTCAGGCTTCTCCACATCTTCTAATTCTTTAGGCAGAGGTATAAGCTTACTTTCATCTTTTTCTTCCCCTTCTTCATTAACCGGAGGTTCAGGCTTCTCCACATCTTTTATTTCTTTAGGCAGAGGTATA
>CAYPCH010000128.1:5245-8056 GCA_964409165.1 uncultured Oscillospiraceae bacterium
TTTCATCTTTTTCATCTTTTTCATCCTTTTTATCTTTTTCATTCTTTTTATCTTTTTCTTCTTTTTTATCTTTTTCATTCTTTTTATCTTTTTCTTCTTTTTTATCTTTTTCATCCTTCTTATCTTTTTCTTCTTTATTAACCGGTGCCTTGGGTCTTTCTTCCTTCTTCAACTCTCCTATATCCTTTATCAACTTATCCTTATCTTTCTTATCTGAATTAGGTTTCTCATTCTTATCTGCAGGTATTGGTAATCCAACCTTCGATTTGTCATCTTTTCCAACTGGAGCCGGTTTTTCCTTTTTTACTTTAGGCAAAGTTGCATTCGTTTCTATCTTTTGTCTTTTTTCACCCTTTTTTACGACAACTAAATCAGCTATGTGCACCTTTTCTAAGATTTCTCCTACACTGGTTGTCTTTATTTTCTCAAGATCAATGTCTTTTCCTTGTTCATTTGCCTTCTCATATAATAAGTATCTTCCCATGGATGTTTTATTTTCAGACGCAAGCTCTCTTTGTTCAGACGAAACACCTGCAATTTCTATAGTTGTTTGGTTACCACTTAAGCTATCTACTGAATTTTTACATATGTCGAGGAGTTCATTCATCTTTGTATTTTCATTATCCAGTGTATCTTTTTTTCTTACTTTATCACTTTCCAAATATGCTGAAATAAGTACAACCTGATTTCCATAACTGTTTAAATCCTCATTGCAATTTGATTTACTCAAAACCTCTTTGAGTACCTCTTCTAAAGGCTTGGATTTATAACTTAGTTCATTTACCAAGTCCCTTGCCTTATCGTCAAAAGAATTTATTTTCAGAACCTTTTTATCCTTATCAATAACAAACTCCATGCTTGAATCTGCATCTACTCCAACATAAGCATATATTTTATTTGAACCCAGACTTAGACTACAAACAAGTATAATAGCAAAAACAGCTGCTATACTGACAAGCACCCTTGGATACAAAACAAAGTTACCTTTCCCCTTAACTATTTCGTTTTCAAAAAATTGCAGTTCAAGTCCCCTATACATTCCATCTCGTTTTTTAATACTAAGTATCTCACAATCACGTGTCATTACTATAGCGTTGTTGTCTTTTAGTTTCATAACTGTAGCTGTATATTTCTTCATAGTTATCCCCCCTCTTGGATACATTCAATAATATATTTCTTTAACACTTCAAGATCACTTTTTAAAACGAGCGTCATCGCAATTATGTATTTCCTGTTTTTTTCTATTGTTCGTTGGCATATGCTAACTTTGTCTTTCAACTGCTTAAAGGGTATTTTTCTTTTCCGCATCAGCATCTCATAGAGGATATCGTCCTCAGAAATCACTTTTGCTATCCCCAAACAAGTCTTTCTTGATTTTTTATGTTTAGGAGATCTTAAAGCCAAATCATCTAACGATATTTCGAACTTGGAAATAATAAGTTCAAAGTTATCAAACTCTTCTTGGATTTCAAAGTTACTAAATTGATCAACGTTTTTATCACCTAAATATTTTTCTTCAAAGTTATTTTCATATTCTTCAAAATATGAAAAAGGAAAAACCTGCTTGTTTTTTTTGTTGCTCCTCATGTAGTCTATTATTCTTCTGCTAATAACCTGCTTTGAAAATGATATAAATGAATTTTTTTTATCTTCATCATAAGATTCAAGTGCCTCGTTAAATGCTAAAAGTCCAATACTGAATTCTTCACTGCTTTCTAAATCTGGATTATTTCCAATTAATTGCGATACTGATTTTAAAATAAAGGGCTTATAATCATTGATGAATTTATTTTTAAGTATACTATCTCCATTTTTTATCCTTATTATTGTATCAGTAAAGGACTCTTTCTGAAGCTGTTGTCTGCTCCCAAATCTATTATCCGACAAAATTTCACCCCCCATTATTATAGTAATTCGAAATTCATGTAACTTTTTTAGTCGTTTTACAAAAAAAAGTTTTTTTAAAACCGAACAAAAAAAAGCTGCCCCACCGAATAACTAATTTGCATGCAGAAAACGAAAATATTACTTTAATTTTTTGCAAGAATACAATTACATATTTTGCCACCCGTTTATACAACTGTATAATAAGCTTACATATTTTTTTATGTTTTCTTGTGTACAGTTTATAAAAAAAATATATTTAATGAAAAAGGAGAGAATAGTTATGGTATTAAGAAAATTTGCAAGTGGGTTATTGGTTATTGCAGTTAGTTTAAGTCTTTCAGTAGGTGTTTTTGCTACTGAATCTACTGAAAAGGTTGCAGTAGAAAGTGTTGAAATCACAGCTCCTGCTAAACCTGTAAAGCCTGAAGCTCCAAAACCTGAAGCTCCAAAGCCTGTAAAGGAGGAAGATCCTGCTATACTTGCTTTAAGGGTTGCTTTTGAAACTGAAGCTGCTCCTGTTGAAGAAGCTCTTGCTGCTTTAAGAGAAGAGATTAAAGCTGCAAAAAAAGCTGAAGTTGTTGACGAAGATGCTCTTGCTGCTTTAAAAGAAGAAGAAAAAGGTCTTCATGATGGACTTAAAGCAAAACGCGACGTTATGAATAAAGCTATTGAAAGAATTAAGATGGTTGCTAAATATGGCGAAGAAGCAGTAGCGAAGATCGAAGCTCTAAAGGTTGCTTTCGAAACTGAAGCTGCTCCTGTTGAAGAAGCTCTTGCTACTTTAAGAGAAGAAATTAAAGCTGTCAAAGAAGCTGAAGTTGTTGACGAAGATGCTCTTACTGCTTTAAAAGAAGAAGAAAAAGGTATTAATGATGGACTTAAAGCAAAACGCGACGTTATGAATAAAGCTATTGAAAGAATTAA
>CAYPCH010000128.1:8156-10490 GCA_964409165.1 uncultured Oscillospiraceae bacterium
ATGATGGACTTAAAGCAAAACGCGACGTTATGAATAAAGCTATTGAAAGAATTAAGATGGTTGCTAAGTATGGTGAAGAAGTAGTAGTAAAAATTGAAGACTCAAAAGCTAAAGTTGATGCTGCTCATGATGCTTTGGCAGTTTTAAGAGAAGAAATTAAAGCTGCTAGAGAAGCTGAAGTTGTTGACGAAGATGCTCTTGCTGCTTTAAAAGAACAAGAAAAAGCTTTACATGATGCTCTTAAAGTTCTTAGAGATGAGCATAAAAATCTGATGGATTCAATTGATAATCCAGATGTTGACGAAGATGTTGAAGAAGACGTTGAAGAAGACGTTGAGGACGCTGACGTAGAATAATTTAAAACAGACCCTTAAAAAAGCCTGGGGAGAACGCCGTATTAAAGAGCATTCTTCCCAGGCTTAAAGTTTATATGAGTCAGGTGAGTCAGGGGACGGTTCTCTGACTCACGTCCCCTGACTCGCTGACTCAAGAATAGAACAAATCACCCGTGTCGTTTGCATGACTCGCTTATAACCCAGAAGTAAAAGGGAAGCAAAAAACTGTCAGAAAAGGTTTTATTCAAACTCTCTGACAGCTTCTAAGAAGTATAACTATTTATATCTCCTATTTTATTTATTTTCCAAAGGAAATGTTACTTTCCAGTTTCCTTTTGTTAATAAGTTACTTGTCCAGAAAGTTCCACAAAGTGAGTATTGACCTATTTCTGATTGAGGTATATCAAATACATATTCATTATAATCAATTCTTCCGTCACTATATGCATTCTCGGCAAATGCTACACTATAATTATAATTAACTTCATTTCCGCTTGTATCTTTTAAGAAAAAGAATCCATGATTATCCTTCGTCAGGTTGTTTTCAACAGACGTCTGAATATGAAGCATACCGTCTACATATCCAATGCCTGTAAAATCAATACCCTCAACCGGAAAATCCATCGGTTCAGACGGAGCGAGAACTTTAACTTTGTTGTTTATGTCCAGATTAGGACCACTACCACCGTATGAAGAGACAATCTGAGTTAATGGGTTATCACTGATATTTGTCAGGTCAACCGGAATTGGTACCTTGTCATATTTATGCTTATCACTTAAAAATTCTCTTACTGAAAAAGTTATCTTATCACCAATAATATTTTTATTTCCCCATTCACTTATTGATACAAGAAAAGTCGCTGTTTTTGTTGTTTCATTATACCCGACAAACTCACAGGTAGCCGAAGAATCAAAGGGACGGTTAATGGAATAGCTGTCATATAGATCCGTCGTTTCGTCAATACGATCTCCGGTAAGATCCTGCATTGTGATATAGATTTCAGCTGTGTTATCGTGAATATATGCTGATACAACCTCCATTTTTATACCATTATCCTCACAGGATTTTTGTATCGGTACAAAAAACTGTGCAATTGTTGGGGAAACCAAATACATGATTTTATAAATTTCTGTTGAATTAGCAGCAAGTGCAGGTGTTACTGCCAGGACAATTACTATAAGCATTGCTGCAACTGTGACAGGCTTGCGAAAAACGCTTTTCACTTTATTTTTCTCTCCTTCAGTTTTGTCCACTGAGTGAATAATTTTATCTACAATCTCTTGATCTGGACAAATATGTTCATTCATGTTGCGATATTTTTCTCTAAACATAATAACCATCCTCCTTAATAATTTCTTTCAACTTATGTCTTGCACGTGTAAGTTGTGCTCTAGTTGTAGATGGTTTTTGATTTAATGTTCTACTAATCTCTTCTACACTCAAATCTTCATAATAAAACAGATGTATTACCACTCTGTATTTCATAGGTAATTTTAGAAGTTCGTAGTGAAGATTGGTTTCTTCCTCTGTCTCAAACACAATAGTTTCATCCATCGGCACTGTTTTCTTTACCCAGGATGATAGCCACATTTTTTTGCAACAATTTATTGCAACGCGGATTAACCAAGCTTTTCTATGTTCCTCTGTTTCAAACTGCGGTTTTTTTCTGAGATATCGAAAAAAAACTTCCTGATAGATATCATCTGCATCGCTTTTATTTCTTGTTTGTGAAAAAGCCAATCTATAAACCATATTTGAATATGTTTTTATAACATTTTTCACGCAATCATCCGTACGTAATGATTTTTGCTCCACAAGCCCAACCCCTCCTTTCACTATAAATACCTTTTAGCATATAAAAAAGCTACAAAGCTTCAAATTATTTATTTTTGACACAAAGATCAGTGAGTCAGAGAACCGTCCCCTGACTCATAAGAAAATCTTGATGATAAAAAAGACAAACCGATGCCGTTAACCGATTTGTCCTTTTAAGTTAAA
>CAYPCH010000129.1:0-10215 GCA_964409165.1 uncultured Oscillospiraceae bacterium
AATAAGCTAATAAGCTAATAAGCAATATGAGGAGATATTAATGTTAAGAAGGCTGTTTATAGGTTTGCTGATTTTATCAGCATTAACTGCAGACGGGACAATTAATTCATATGTGATTGATTATATATGTGACTCTAATCTTTATTCGGATTCAGACAGGGCTATTTTTGAAAAGGGACAGCCTTTTAGGGCATCAGATGTTTTTCTAAGCGCTGTTTCATCCGGTGGAGGCAGGCTAAAAGGAGAGAGAATTCTTCTTAATCCTTTGGCTTATATTATGGTTCGTAATATCGGACAGAGTTCGGATATCTGCTTTAACAATTCCTTTGCAGGATGTTTCATATCCACTGAAGAACAGAGCAATAATAACGATATTAATACTCTATATGGAAATTTGAGTCGCGGTATGGTATACCATACTGTTGGTTTGCAGTATTTGTGTTTGGACTTTACAGAGTTTGTCAAAAACAAAGATATTATGCTAATACAGTCAGACTCCTCTCCCCCTTGTTGACAGGTTTTTAATCATTTACTCAACTTTCCCACAGTATTTATGGGCTCTTTGCCACTAACGTAGCATTGCTCACCGCGATCAAAAAGTAAACTTTTTGCCCTTAACTTGTGAGCAACCAGAGCCTCAAAATACTATAAGTGGGAAAGTTGAGTCATTTACCTGTTGCCCATAATAGAATTTGTTTCTAAGAAATGCATTTTTAACATTATTCTAACATTATCAAGTACTAGAAGTTACTAATGTTAAAAAGTAAGTATTGATATTATTTTGTAGTTGGTGAGGTGGAATCTTGCTATACCTTGTTGTGATTTTGGTTGCAGTAATTATTGGTATTGTAGCAGGCAGAAGCAATAAAAAGCGTTTAAAAACACGTGATGTCAGATTTCATAAGATATGGCTTGCTGTACCTGCATTTTTACTGCCTCTTATATCGGGAATACTAAGTTTTAAAGGAATAGATAGGATAAAATATTTCAGCCAGGCAATAATGGGCACTGCTATAATACTTTTGCTTATCTGTTTATGGTTTAACAGGCAATATGTCGGGCTATGGTTTATTGGTCTGGGATCGTTTTTAAATGCTCTTGTTATGATGGTAAACGGGGGTATGATGCCTGTAGATGCTGGAGCTGTGCAAAAGGTCGGGTTAGTTGAGATGATAGATGTGCTTAAAACAGGAGCAGATAACAAGCATATTATTCTTGGTGAAGGCACAAAATTGGGATTTCTTGCAGATATAATACCTTTGCCGGGATTTTGGGGTATCGGAATGAAAGTTATTAGTGTAGGGGACTTAGTTGTAGCACTGGGACTTTTTATATTTGTTTTTGAAATGTGCTATTTTTCGCAAAAAGTTGAGGAAAACTATAAATAACGTTTTGGAGGCTTTATTATGAAGAAAATTATTGAAAAAATTATAGGCAGTTATAGTGACAGAGAGCTTAAGAGAATATATCCGATTGTTGACAGGATAGAAGGTTTTGACGAGCAGATGCAGACACTTAGTGATGGAGAGCTCAAGGCTAAAACTCCCGAGTTCAAAAGGAGACTAAAAGAGGGAGAGACTCTTGACGATATACTTCCGGAAGCTTTTGCAGTGGTGAGGGAAGCTTCAAATAGAGTTCTAGGCATGAAGCATTACAGAGTTCAGCTCATAGGAGGTATAGTTCTTCATCAGGGAAGAATATCCGAAATGAAGACTGGTGAAGGGAAAACGCTGGTTGCCACTTTGCCTGTGTATTTAAACGCCCTTGAAGGCAAAGGAGCCCATGTTGTTACCGTTAACGACTATCTTGCCAAGCGTGACAGCGAATGGATGGGCAAGGTATATAACTTTCTTGGGTTAAGCGTGGGTCTTATAGTTCACGGCATTGACAATGACGAGAGAAGAGCTGCATATAACTGCGATATCACCTATGGGACAAATAATGAATATGGTTTTGATTATCTGAGGGATAACATGGTTATTTACAAGGAACACATGGTTCAAAGGGATCTTCATTATGCAATTGTGGACGAAGTGGACAGCATATTAGTAGACGAAGCAAGGACGCCTTTAATAATATCCGGGGCAGGAGATAAGTCAACAGACCTCTACAAGAAAACCGATTCATTTGTTAGAAGACTTAAGGCTCAGGTATTTAAAGAGCTTGATGACAAACAGCATTCCGACGATATAGATGCAGATTATATAGTGGATGAGAAGGCAAATACGGCAACCCTTACTGCAGATGGAGTAAAAAAGGCTGAAGCATATTTCGGTATTGAAAATCTATCCGACTCCGATAACCTTACAATATCACACCATGTCAACCAAGCACTCAGAGCTCATGGTTTGATGAAGCTTGATAAGGACTATGTTGAGAAGGATGGAGAAATTATTATCGTTGATGAGTTTACAGGGCGTCTGATGTACGGCAGAAGGTATAGCGATGGACTCCATCAAGCTATAGAAGCGAAAGAAGGGGTAAAGGTTGAGAGGGAAAGCAAGACCCTTGCTACTATAACATTTCAGAACTATTTCAGAATGTATAAAAAGCTTTCCGGTATGACAGGTACTGCCCAGACGGAAGAAAAGGAGTTCCAGGATATATACAAGCTGGATGTAATAGTAATTCCGACCAATATGCCTATTATAAGGGTTGATAATCCCGACAGTGTATACAAAAATGAAACAGGAAAATTTAATGCAGTTATTAATGATATAGTGGAATGCAATAAAAATGGACAGCCGGTTCTTATCGGAACAATTTCCATTGAAAAATCCGAGCTTCTGAGCTCTATTTTGAAGAAACGGGGTATTTCTCATCAGGTGCTGAATGCAAAATATCATGACAAGGAAGCTGAAATAATTGCCCAGGCAGGAAAGTTCGGTGCAGTTACAATAGCGACAAATATGGCAGGACGCGGAACCGATATAGTTTTAGGCGGTAATGCAGAATATATGGCCAAGCAGGAGATGAGAAGGAAAGGATATACTGATGAACAGATAAATCAGGCCACAGGCTTTAATGATACCAATGATGCGGAAATACTCGAATCAAGGAGAGTTTTCCGTGATCTTTATGACGGTTTTAAAAAGATAACAAATGTTGAACGGGAAAAAGTTGTTGAAGCCGGAGGACTTCATATAATAGGCACTGAAAGGCATGAGTCCAGGCGTATAGATAATCAGTTGAGAGGACGTTCCGGACGTCAGGGGGACCCTGGCTCTTCAAGATTTTATATTTCACTCGAAGATGACCTGATGAGACTCTTCGGTTCAGATAGGCTTACAGGAGTAGTAAATGCATTAGGACTTGAAGAAGATCAGCCGATTGAACACAGGATGCTGAGTAATGCTATAGAAAATGCGCAGAAAAGAGTTGAAGGAAAGAACTTTTCAATCAGGAAAAATGTACTCCAGTATGACGATGTTATGAACAAGCAGAGAGAGGTAATATACGAGCAGAGAAGAACGGTTTTGAACGGTGATAACCTTAAGGATAGCTTTGTTAAGATGCTAGAAGGCATATCGGACTATATTGTCAATTTATATTGCAGTGAAAATCCTCATCCCGATATGTGGGATTGGGTTAGTCTGAGGTCGTATGCAGAAGGTGTATATGTGCCGGCGGACACCTTGAAATTTGATAAAAATGATATGGAGCAGATGGGAAAAGATGATTTAAGGAATATAATACTTGAATCTATGACTAATAGGTATGATGAAAAGGAAAACGAATTGGGCTCTGAGCTTATGAGAGAGTTGGAGAGGGTAATACTTCTGAGAGTTGTGGATCAGAAGTGGATGGATCATATAGATGCCATGGATCAGCTGAAGCACGGTATACATCTCAGAGCATATGGACAAAGAGATCCTGTAATAGAATACAAGTTTGAAGGGTTTGATATGTTTGAGGAAATGATACGTAGTATTCAAGAGGATTCAACCAAACTGATTCTTAATACCCATATCAACCGAGAAAAGACATTACAACGTGAAAAAGTAGCAGAACCTGTAAATGCAACACATGGCGGTGATGATGTGAAAAAACCTGTTGTAAAGTCGCAAAAGGTAGGTCGTAACGATGCATGTCCTTGCGGCAGTGGTAAAAAATATAAAAAGTGCTGTGGACAGGATGCTTGAGACAAGTAATCGGAGGAATAAGATGAATTATGATGAGGCATTAGAGTATATACACGGAACATTAAAATTTGGAGTAAAACTAGGACTTCATAATATACAGTTATTATTGGAGCTAATGGATAATCCTCACCATAAGCTAAAAGCCATACACATTGCAGGTACCAACGGCAAAGGCTCTACCACTGCTTTTATCAGCAGTATGCTTATAGAAGCAGGTTATAGGACGGGTATATTTACTTCACCTTATCTTGAGCGTTTTACCGAAAGGATAAAGATAGACAGGGATGAGATACAAAAGGAAGACCTTGCCAGAATAACAAGCTATGTCAAGGAAAAAGTTGATTTAATGATTAATATGGGATCAAACCATCCTACTGAGTTTGAAATAATTACAGCTATTGCTTTTCAATATTTCTACGAGATGAAATGTGACCTGATTGTGCTGGAAACAGGACTGGGTGGGAGGTTTGATTCAACAAACATAATTGATACATCGCTGGTTTCAGTTATAACTACAATAAGCTATGACCATATGAATATACTGGGAAATACCTTGTCCGAGATTGCTTATGAAAAAGCGGGAATTATAAAGGAAGATGGGGATGTTGTGCTTTATTCCCAGTCTTGTGAAGCTGAGAAGGTTTTTGCCGATGTAAGCAGGAAAAAGAGTTCTACTATTCATAAAGTAAGCTTTGACAGTGTCAGAATAAATAACTTTTCTGTTACTGGTCAGGGTTTTGATTATGATAACTTAAGAGATATTCATATCTCATTATTAGGAGAACATCAGGTGAGAAATGCTGTTGTGGCTCTAGAATGTATCAGGGTTTTGAACCGGAAGGGATATCTGATATCTGAGAGTGCAATTAGAACCGGATTAAGTGCGGCCAGATGGCCCGGAAGGCTTGAAGTGTTGAAACACAAGCCTATTTTTCTGATTGACGGAGCTCACAACAGGGAAGGCGTACAAGTACTGACAAATTTTTTGAAAGAATATTTTCCGGGAAAAGAAATACTATTTATTGTAGGGGTTTTAAAGGATAAGGATTACAGAAGTTTTATAGAGCTTTGTGCGCCTATAGCAACAAGTTTTTGGACGGTGACTCCGAAAAGTGACAGAGCACTGCCAGCACAAACGCTAGCACATGTTATTGAACCCTATTGTAAAAATGTAATAGCAAATGATACAATTGAAGAGGCAATCGCGTCATGTTTAAATGCAGTTCAAGACGAAAGTGTTATATGTGCTTTCGGGTCGTTATACTATATTGGAGAAATCAGAAATATATTTAAATCTTTTGACAACGCAACAGGTATATAATAGTTAAAATAAATATAAAAGAGAGGGGGGGAGATTTGTGATTGATTTTAAAAAAGAGCTTCAAAATTACCCGCCGGTGGATTTAAACAAATTGTCGGAAAGTAATCCTGACATGCCTGACAGTGTGAGCAATTCAATCGTTCTATATAACAAAGCACTTGAAAATTTCCGTTTAAAGAGCGAAGATATTGCTATTATTGAGTTAAGGAAAGCTATTTCGTTGAACCCTGATTTTTACGAAGCAATAAATCTTTTAGGGGTTTTTTATATTTATACAAAGGAGTATAAAAAGGCGGAGGAAACCCTGAAGAAAGTTATAAGTGCAGAGAGAAACAGCATAAGGGCAATGGAATATCTGAAGGTAATTAATCCGGATTACAGCCCTTTGATTGAAAAACAGGGGAAAGCTAAAAGCAATAAGAAAAAAGGCAATATAGTAAAAAAGGAAAAGGAAACAAGAAAGAAAGCAGAGAGCTTTTCAAAACCGCTGAAAGGGTCTTTTGGTGTTGAGAAAAGTGACGGACAGGATATTATAAAAATTGCTGTCGGATTTATATTAGGAGCACTACTCATGCTTTTGATAATAAAAGTCGGTTTTTCGGATAAAGCAGTTGATACTTCAAATGATGTTGGTGAGGTACAGGACGATGTATATGCTATTAAAGAGAAATATGAAGTCAAGCTTCGAGACCAGAACGACAAGTATCGCGATATTGTCAGCAAGCTGGAGGAGGCAAATGATAAAGTAAGCTATTATATTAACATTCCGAAACTTCTGGAAATTGAGAATCTAATTTTGCAAAAGGATTATCAGGTTGCAGCTGACAAGCTTATATCTTTGAAAAATGTTGAGTTTAAAGGAATAGAGAAAGAAAAATACGATAAATTGCTTGATGATACTATGACAAATGCTTCTTGGAATGTATTTTCCCAAGGTCGGAGTATGTTAGAAGCAAAAAAATATCAAGAAGCTTTGGATAATTTCAATAAAGCTGCATTGTATTCGGAAGACGACTGGCAGTACGCGAGCATAAATCTATATTATATGGGATACTGTTATAAGGAGCTCAATAATTATACAATGGCTATGCAGATTTTTGACGAGGTTATTGAAAAGTATCCTGCCAGTGTATATGCAGGTTATTCAAAAAGCAGGAAAAATGAGATGGAACAGCAAAACTAACAAAACACAATATATTTATATACAAAAGTTTTTATGTTGTTTTGCACGGAATTTAAATACTATTTGCAAGGCATTTGGAATATATATACACTAGTGATACAAAGACAGTAGACTGTCAAGTTCTGTAAAAATTTCCGGGTGATGTTTTAGAGCTTGCCTTTACGCAATGATTTACTATAATATATCAAAGAGATTAATCGTACCCTAATGCTCTAGCTCAGGGAAGCTTGTAAGTTTTACTGTTTTAAAAAGGCGGGTAGTGCATGAAGAATATTACCAGAATGGCGAACCTTGTACTTGCCGGTGGCGGAGTAAAAGGTATTGCATATGTTGGTGCATTTGAAGCGGCTGAAGAGTCAAGATTTTACTTTAGGAATATTGGAGGAGTTTCTGCGGGGGCTTTGCTGGGTTCTCTTTACGGAGCAGGCTATAAATCATTTGAACTCAGGAAAATGCTTTATGAGTTTGGGTATGATAAAGTGAAGATTGAAGACATACCGAAGAAGGTACCTGCGGTTGGAAGGTTTATAGAATTGTACGACAGCAGAAACTACCATGATGATAAAGTTTATAAGGAGTTTCTGCTGTCAGATACTGATTCAAGAATGAAGTACAGCTTTGAGCCAGACTTTGCCCACAGGCTTTCAATATACAGGGGAAATCTTTATAAAAATCTGATAACATACTGCAAGGAAGGCTGTCTGTTTGACGGAGATTATTTGGAGGAATGGGTATATAAACAGCTTGTGAAGGCAGGAATTAAAACATTTGAAGACATTAGGGGAAGGGGGAGCATTTCTAATCCCAAAGGTTATAAAGTAAGAATGACAGCAGCTGATTTAAGCCGTGGCAAGGTTATTGTGCTTCCCGACGATATTACATATTACGGTGTGAACCCGGACAAACTGGAAGTTGCCAGTGCTGTAAGAATGAGTACAAGTGTTCCTTTTGCATTTAAACCTGTAGAATTGTATAAGAAGCAAAAAGATTTACCTGTTAAAAAACATTATATAGTTGATGGTGGTATTTTGGACAATTTTCCGCTTTGGCTTGTCAACCAGCCTGGATACATGCCATTAATCGGATTAAGAATGATACAAAAAAAGAAGAAGTTACTTGATTTCCTAAATCCATTGAATGTAATGAAGGGGTTGGTTTCGGTAGCATATAACTTTGGAATACCGAAAGTTAGTTATAGCAATTCCTTTATTGCAGGGATAGATACCGGAGATATATCTTTTCTCGACTTCGACCTTAGTGATGCTGAAAAAGAATTTTTAGTAAGATCAGGGAAAAAGAGTTCTCTTAGGCTTTTTAATAAGATCATTCAGAGGGATAGGTATAGAAGATACAATTTCTTTGAATTTTTCAGAAGAGTTTTAGGAGCTGGATGGTAAGGAAAAAATAGAATATAACGTCTACTTTATCGCCATTCAATATAATTTAATGTTTTCAACATAAATTTAGCTTTCTTTTTTACGAGTTTTATTATATTATTTTATTAATGTGTATAATTACATTAATTATTTAAAAGCTACCGTCTTTAAAAATTGGAGGAAGTGAGATGCAATACGAAAGTACGCGAGGGGGACTTAGGTCCGTATCATCCGCTGAAGCAATAAAAAAAGGTATATCTCCTGACGGAGGTCTTTTTGTTCCTGAAAAATATTTAACTTTGACATCTGAAGAGATAGATAGTCTTGTAAATATGAGTTATCAGGAGAGAGCTGTTTATATACTGAAGAATTACATGACTGATTATTCGCTAAAAGAAATATCCGAGTGTGTAAATAGTGCCTATACGGTTGAAAAGTTTGGATGCTCTGAGATAGCTCCCGTCATAAAGCTGAATGAAAATGTTCATGTTCTGGAGTTATGGCATGGACCGACATGTGCTTTTAAAGATATGGCGCTTCAGATACTTCCGCATTTTCTTGTAAAAGCAGTGAAAAAAACAGGTGAGACATGCGGGATTGTGATTCTTGTCGCAACATCAGGTGACACCGGTAAAGCGGCACTTGAAGGTTTTAAAGATGTTGAGGGAACTGAAATAATAGTGTTTTTCCCTAATGACGGTGTCAGTGAAGTTCAAAGAATGCAAATGGTTACGCAGGAAGGAGGAAACGTTCATTCTATAGCGGTAGAGGGTAATTTTGATGATGCTCAGAGTGGTGTTAAGGCTATTTTTACTGATCCCTCACTATCTGAAAAGATGGAGAGCAATAATTTAAAGTTTTCATCGGCAAACTCTATTAACTGGGGTAGACTCGTTCCACAAATTGTTTATTATTTTTCTTCCTACGCGGATATTGTGAAAAGCGGTGAAATAAAATCAGGCGACAAGGTAAATTTTGTTGTACCAACAGGGAATTTCGGAAATATACTTGCTGCTTTTTATGCTATGAAGATGGGACTTCCGGTAAACAAGCTGATATGTGCTTCAAATGACAACAATGTGCTTACAGAATTTATAAATACTGGTATATACGATAAAAATAGAGACTTCGTAAAGACAATTTCACCTTCAATGGATATATTGATATCAAGTAACCTGGAAAGGCTTTTGTTTGAGTTTACTGACCATAATTCACAGTTTGTCGGCGATTGGATGGAGAAACTTAAGCATGAAGGGAAATACACTGTTGACATTTCAACAAAAAAGAAGGTTTCCGACCTTTTTGGGGCTGGTTTTTCAAACGAAGCAGAGACTTTGAAAACAATTGAATGCGTATATAAGGAATACGGATATGTAGTGGATACTCATACAGCGGTTGGAATAGATGTTTATGACAAATATGTAATTTCCACAGGAGATATGACTAAGACCATAATAGTATCAACTGCAAGTCCTTTCAAGTTTAATGAAAGTGTAGTCAGCGCTGTTTTAGGAAACAATGCGGTTAAAGGGAAAAGTGAGTTTGAATTGCTTGAGGTTTTAGCAAAAGAGTGTGGACTTGAAATACCCTCAGGCTTAAAGGGTCTGGACAAGAAGCCTGTGAGGCATAGAACTGTCTGTAGAAAATCAGATATGAATGTGCAAGTACAAAAGATTTTGAATATATAGAAATATAGAAATATGGATGCTTTATTTATACTGCGGTGTACGAATACTTAAGAAGAATAGAGGTGCGGTATGGAGAAATCTAAAATTCTTGTGGTTGATGATGCTTCTTTTATGAGGATACTTATAGGTAATACTTTAAAAGATATCGGGTATAGTAAGATTGAGTTTGCAGAGGATGCTATGCAGGCGGTAGAAAAAGCAAAAGAGATACAACCTGAATTTGTAACATTGGATGTATCGATGCCCGGTATGGATGGAATAAATGCAATTGAAAAGATACTTGAAGTCAGTTCGAATAGTAAAATAATTATGGTATCGGCCGTGAAATCCGATAGGATAATTAAGCAGGCGATAGAATACGGAGCTGTGGACTATATACCCAAACCATTTAGCCGCAGGGATGTGGAAGATAGCTTCAGAAGGCAGAATAAAGTAGTGTAAAGTTGAGTGAATAACTCAACTTTTCCACAGTATTTATGGGCTCTTTGCCACTAACGTAGCATTG
>CAYPCH010000130.1:0-10139 GCA_964409165.1 uncultured Oscillospiraceae bacterium
AGGGATAAAAAAGAAGTTAAAACAGGAAGCATAGGCCAGTTTTGCATAAAGAACAGATGGTCAATGAAAAACAGCACAAATAAATGGATAGCAACAGGAGATCAGGGCTACTGCGATGATAAAGGTTATTACTATTTGTGTGGAAGAGTGGATGATATGATAGTTTCAGCCGGTGAAAATGTCTATCCGCTTGAAGTTGAGAAGGTTATTGCAAGTCACCCTGAGGTGGAAGACGTAGCAGTTATAGGGGTTAACGATGAGCAGTTTGGCCAAAGGCTAAAGGCTTTTGTGCAGCCTGTAATAAACTCTGGGATCACAAAAGATGAACTGACACATTGGCTGAGCTCTAAAGTTGCAAGATACCAGATGCCCAAGGATATAGTCTTTCTTGAGAATATGCCTTATACACCTTTAGGAAAGCTTGATAGAAAACAGCTTAAGCAAAAGGAAACGACTAATATATAAAAACTACATGATAAAAGATTAGAAGCATGAGGTATAGATACTTCTTTTTAAGTGAAGCTTCAATAAGAAAATCGTTAAAATCCGGAGGATAGAATATGAGAAAGATACTATTGGTTGAGGATGAGCTGAGCCTTATCGAAGGCCTGACATTTTCGCTTTCAAAGAATGGGTTTGATGTGACTGTTGCTTTAAAGTAATCTGGAAATTTCCGCAGTATCAAATAATTCTGATAATGATTCTTACCCTGATTGTGACAGCTGTTTCTGTTATAAGTCCTTTGAAAAGGATAAAACTAGGTGGTATATCGGATGTTGTAAATTCACTTTAGCACGAAGCACAAAACCTATAAGTAAAAGGTCCCGTTTACAGAAATGAATTCTTTTGCGGGGCCTAACGCTTTTTAACATAATTGATTTCTTTCCTTTTACACCAATAAATCCTTTGTGTAGAAACATACGATACTATATTCAATCATGCAAATCCCAGCAACCGTACTGTATTTGCAAATACCATGCAGACTATTATACCTGTTACGGTCGGTAATATAAATGATATAAGAGTCCATTTCCAGCTTTGACACTCCTTTTTTATAGTCCAGCATGTTGTGCCGCAGGGCCAATGCATCAAGGAAAACAGCATAACACATACAGCTGTAAGCCAGGTCCAGCCTTGGGAAACAAGAAGTTCTCTAAGTTCGTCAAGGCTATCCAGTTCAAGCATGCTTCCTGTAGCCATGTAACTCATTATTATAATCGGCACGACAATTTCGTTTGCAGGAAAACCCAGAATAAAAGCCATTAAAATGTACCCGTCAAGACCCAACAGATGTGCAAAGGGGTCAAGAAATCCTGCGCAGTGAGACAAGAGGCTGAGGCTTCCCCAATGAATATTTGCCATTGCCCAAATAATAATGCCCGCAGGTGCAGCAACTGAAATTGCACGACCCAGTACAAACAATGTTCTGTCAAGCACTGATCTTACAATAACCCGACCTATTTGAGGCCTGCGGTAGGGGGGGAGTTCGAGTGTAAAGGACGAAGGAAGCCCTTTTAATATTGTTTTTGAAAGTATTTTTGATATCAATAATGTCATAAATACGCCCAGAACTATTATTCCTGTAAGCAGTATGGTGGAAATTACCGATTGAAAAGGGCCTGCAACCGTTCCTGCAAAAAACATGGTGATTATTGCAATTAAAGTTGGAAACCGCCCATTGCACGGCACAAAGTTATTTGTGATGGTTGCAATAAGTCTTTCTCTGGGGGAGTCTATTATCCTGCATCCTATAATACCAGCAGCGTTGCAACCGAATCCCATGCACATGGTCAAACAGAAAATGCAGATTTCAATATGTTCTTGCAAACTTTTTTTGAGAAGTGAGTTATGTAAAAATAAGTCTTATTATAGCAAAAACACTGTTGCAATTTCTTTATCATATTGATAGATTTGTATAAACATGTATAATTATTATATTGATAAAATCTGAACAAATAAATAAGATAATCATATAATTTCAAACTGAATAAGGAGATAAGTATGAATTTCGTAATAGAGAACTTGTCAAAAAGTTTTGATAAAAAAGAAGTGTTAAGGGATATAAGTTTTACATTTGAGGAAGGCAAAATTTATGGTCTGCTTGGCAGAAATGGTGCAGGTAAAACAACACTGTTTAACTGCTTGAACAGGGATATGCGAGTAGATAAAGGCATTTTCTATTTGGAAACGGACGGACAGCGGCGGGAGGTTAAGCCTGAAGATGTAGGCTATGTTTTGTCTACGCCGACAGTACCGGAATTTATGACCGGAAAGGAGTTTTTGAAATTCTTTTTAGATATCAATGAGGATTATATACGGGATTTAAAGTCACTGGATTACTATTTTGAACTCATGAGAATTGAGACTGCGGATAGAAATAAGCTCTTAAAGGATTACTCCCATGGCATGAAAAATAAAATGCAGATGCTTATCAATATAATTGCTGAACCGAATATATTGCTCCTAGATGAGCCGCTTAATTCACTTGATGTTGTGGTGGCAGAGGAGATGAAGCAGCTTTTGCGCTCGCTGAAGAAAGGACGTATCATTATTTTTTCAACTCACATTATGGATTTGGCGCTGGACATGTGCGATGTTATTGTATTACTTAGTCAGGGTGTGTTGGAAACTGTGGACAAAGAAAACCTTGACGGAAGGGAGTTCAAAGAAAAGATATTGTCTGCTCTGAGGGAGGATTCCTATGAATAAGACACTGCGAATCTCTTTTTCCTTAAGGAATACTTACCGTGTCAACAGTATCCTGTATTCTTTCAAACAAATCCCTCTGATTAAGAGGATTATACCTGCAAGCGTATATAGCATTTGGGGTTTTAAGGCTTTTGCCAATGTGGTGTCTGTGATTTGGGAGATAGTATCAGCTTTTCTGGGTAAGCTATTGTATTTTTTATTTATGATTTTTTTGGTTGCGAAGTTTTTGGAAATTGTTCCACAAAGTGCGGTGTTTTTACATATTTTATTTTTTTTAAGTATTATAGGTTCAACTATGAATACCTTTCTGTTTAATCCCACCAGGGACAAGTATTATGGGATTATTCTCATGAGGATGAACGCCAAATCCTATGTTCTTGTTGACTATGGCTATTCGCTTTTGAAGCTTGTTGTTGGATTTTCTGCATTTGGTTTGCTGTTTGGACAGTTGGCTGGATTGCCTGTATGGATTTGTTTGATAATTCCGCTGTTTGTAGTGGGTATGAAACTTTCTATAGCAGCTTATACTTTGCATGGATACGAAAAAAGCGGCAATATGAATACTGAGAAGAAACAGGAGAATATTGTTTTGATTGCCAATATAATTTTATTGGCTGCCGCCTATGGTCTGCCTGTAATGGAAATTGTTCTGCCGCAGCGATTGACAGTTCTTCTTATGCTGATTCCTATTTTGACTGGTGCAGCTTCTGTTCGAAAAATTTATAACTTTCCATACTATCGGGAGTGTTATCAACAACGTTTGCAGTTGGCAATATACCAAACAAGCTCTACGGCTGATTTAATGCGCGAACAGAATAATAAATTGATCTCTAAGGATGTTAACATTACCAGCAAAAGAAAAGGTTTTGAATACTTCAATGATTTGTTTATCAAAAGACACCATAAGTTGCTGTGGAAGACATCTAAAACTCTTGTGCTTATTTGCCTGGGCTTGGTATTGGTGGCGTTGTTGTTTATTTATCGGTTACCTGAAATGCGTAATGAAATGAACAGCTTTATACTGTCTGGACTTCCATGGTTTGTTTTTGTTATGTATTCGATAAACCGTGGAACCAATATTACACAAGTTATGTTTATGAATTGCGACCATAGTTTGCTAACCTATTCATTTTACAAACAACCGAAATTCATACTGAAATTGTTTTCCATCCGGCTACGGGAAATTATGAAAATAAACCTTATGCCTGCCATCATAATTGGTAGTGGACTGGCATTTTTGCTCTATGTATCCGGTGGTACAGAAGATGCTCTTAACTACGTAGTGTTGGTTGTATCCATACCTATGTTGAGTATGTTTTTTTCAGTGCATTACCTGACAATTTACTATTTGTTTCAGCCTTATAATGCAGGTACAGAAATGAAAAGCACCACCTACAGAATTATTACAATGGTTACTTATATTGCCTGCTTCAATGTAATGAGTCTAAAGATTTCAACCCTTATGTTTGGAGCGATGACAATTTTATTCTGTTTTCTATACTGTGCGCTGGCATTTGCACTGGTGTACAAAATTGCACCAAAGACCTTCAAGTTACGGCAATAACCTTATTATTAGTACCATATATTTCATCATAACTGAGCTTACCACAATTTGCAAAAAGGAATTCATTAATTTGAATCGAACTATACTTTATGTAAACCATCATGAGACTATCATGAAACTAATTTTACTCTATCAAAGGGGGATTCAGTTAATGAAGTTAAATAAGAAAATGATTTGTGGAGCTTTAACAGTGGGTGTGATAGCGGGAAGCTCAGTTTTTGCATTTGCTCAGAGCACAACCTATAAAGTACAGCCGGGAGATATGTTTTGGAAGATAAGCAGCGAATACGGTATTTCTACAGTTGAATTGATGAAAGCAAATAATGCCACAGAAAAAACTGTGTTGTATCCTGGACAGATTATAACGATACCTCTTGACAATCAAACAGTGCATACGGTCAAGTCAGGAGAAACATATTGGACTATTAGTAAAGAATACGGCATAGACCTTCAAAAACTGCTACAAATAAATAATGCCAATGAGAAATCAATTCTTTATGTTGGGAATAAGGTGGTTATACCTTCTGCTAGTCAAACATCAGGGTATAAGACATATACGGTACAAAAAGGTGACACATACTGGACTGTTAGCAAGAAGTTTAATGTCAATTTCACAGAACTATTAAAACTGAATGGAGCCAATGATAAATCCTACCTTAACATCGGACAGCTCATAAAAATCCCTTCTACGGGTGCAACATCAACACTTTCTGCTCAGCCCAATATAACCTATACGGATTATACAGTTAAAAAAGGTGACACTTCATGGAGTATAGCAGAAAAATACGGTATACCGGTAAATGATTTGATGAAAGCAAATAACATAAATTCCTCAACGGTACTTAATATAGGGCAAAAATTGAAGATTCCGGCATATCATATCCCTGTCAAGAGCACTCCAGGTGCAAAATATGGTGAGCTTTTAGATTGGTGGACAGAAGCACAGTATGTTGTACCAACCGGAGGTACCTTTGAGGTTGTAGATTTTTACACAGGCAAATCCTTCTTTGCAAAGCGTACCGCAGGTTCATTCCATGCCGACTGTGAAACCCTTACAGTCAAAGATACCAATATTATGAAGGAAATATGGGGTGGATTCAGCTGGGTGAGAAGACCTGTAATAATAAAGTGTAATGGAAGAAAAATTGCAGCAGGCATGTCAGCAATGCCTCATGCAGGAAACGACAGTGCACCGGGAGGTGTATGGACATCATGGAGAAGCGGTAATTACGGTGCTGGAACAAACCATGACTACATTAAGGGAAATGGAATTGATGGTCACTTTGATATACATTTTTATAACAGCACCAGACACAAGGACGGAAAACTGGATCCAAACCACCAGGTATGCATAAAAATAGCTGCCGGAAAGCAATAAAAAGCCTCGGGAAATTGAGTTCCAAAACTTTTGCCGGATTTCCTTTCAGGAAATGGCTCTAATAAAGTTGAGTGCCCATCGGGGGCACTCAATTTTGCCCTCAATGGGCACTCAACTTTATTCAGGTTATCTGAACCATTCCACTATAGTATCTGTAGCAAAAAGCATGTATAAGCAAAAAGTGTTAAAATTTCGGCTAATATATATTGACAACTGTTCCAACGGCTACCTGGTTGAAAAGATCGTTAACATCTTCATTATACATTCTGACACAGCCGTTTGATGCAGCCGTTCCTATGGAAGGGGGATTGTTGTTTCCGTGGATTCCATAGTGTGCTTGTGATAAACCCATCCACCTTGTTCCAAAGGGTCCGCCGGGGTTAATTTGCTTGTTTACTATTGTGAAGGTTCCACGCGGCGTAGGAGTTGTTGGTTTGCCTGTCGCTATTGGATAGGTTCTGACCAGACCTCCTTCACGGTATAGGGAAAGTGTTTTGGATGCAATACTTATAGTTATACGTACGGGAGAAGGAGACCTGGGTATACAGATTATCTGACCCACGTATAGGGCGTATGGGTTGATGCCGGGATTTGAATTTATAATTTGTTGCACCGTTACATTAAAAATACCTGCTATGGTTGTTAATGTATCGCCACGTTGTATAACATAGAAATTCAATGTCGGACAGGAGGGTTCCTGTGCTTTTGGCTGGGGTATGCAAATTACCTGACCGATATACAATCTTTCTGGAACAACAGCGGGATTGGCGTTGAGTATATCTCGAACAGTGGTGTTAAATCTTGCGGCTATATTTGCAATTGTATCACCGCCCCTTATTTCATAAGGCGATGTGCCGATGGGGCAGTCGGATGACGGTTGTGGTATACAGATTACCTGACCAATATACAGCCTTTCGGGGATAATTCCGGGGTTCACAGCGAGCAAAGTTTGCACAGGGATGTTAAACCTTCTTGCAATAGCCGCTAATGTGTCTCCACTTCGTATTGTATAGGTGGTTGAACCGACTGGACATGTTGGTGAAGCTTGTGGGACGCAAATCACCTGACCTATGTACAGCCTTTCCGGTGCAATACTTGGGTTTGCATTGAGAATAGCCTGTACAGTGGTGTTAAATCTTTGGGCAATAAGATATAGAGTATCTCCTGCACGTATAGTATAAGCTGTAGTGCCAGATGGACACTGACGACTAAAATCCATATTCATCATTATTTTCACCTCAATTATTGAAATTTCAAATGGCTATAATACGTTTATAACCGTTCCTACGGGTACAAGATTAAATAGTTCGCTGATATCCTGATTGGACATAATTATATTGTTTTCTGTTGCGACAATATCAATAAATTGCGGAGTGTTTGTACCATGGATACCAAAACCAGCTTCAGACAAGCCTATCCATCTTGCACCAAGTTCAACACCCGGGTCAACCTGTTTGTTTAGAACAGTAAAGGTACCTCTGGGCATAGGAAATGCAGGGTTTTCGACAGCTATGTCATATGTTCTGAATTCATTACCATCGAGATATACAACAAGACTCTGGTTTGCTGTATTAACACTGACGCTCACAGGAGAAGGGGCTACAGGTATACATAATATTTGATCGACATATAGACCGCCGGGGTCAATTCCATAGTTAGCGTACAGAAGCTGTTGGGATGTGATATTGAAAAACTTCGCTATTGATTCAATAGTGTCTCCGGAAACTACAACATAATAGTTTGTGGTCGGACACGAAGGATAAATTTGCATGGTTAACGGTACACATATTTGCTGACCAACCCTTAATGAATTTGGGTCAACGCCCGGGTTTGCATTAATGATTTCCTGAACCGTAGTGCTATATTCCTGTGCAATACGGTTTAGTGTGTCCCCTTGTCTTATCGTGTAAGGGACTGAGCCTGCGGGGCATTGCCTGTATAAAAATGTATAAAACATAATACCACCTCAAAAAGATACTTGTTAGTATATTATATTTACTTATGTCAATTTTGTTACATTTGAGTTTCCCCATTTTTCTACATTGACAAAATATTCAGACGATGCTATAATTTAAATAATATTTTAAACCTTTGATCAAGAGGAGTAAGAATAATAACTTGTAGCAGAGAGCCGCTGGTAGCTGAAAATGCGGTTACAAAGGTTATTCCGAATGGACTTGTGAGGGAAGCCTGAAATTTTAAAATAGTAGGCGCTTACGGGAACCCTGTCCGTTATCAGTTGGGTGTATATGCTAGTATACAAGATGAGAGGACGATTTATCGTCAAACTGGGTGGCACCGCAGAAGTTAAGGCTTTTGTCCCTTTTATAGGGATAAAGGCTTTTTTGATGTCAAAAATAACATATTTTAAAATCTATTATAAATGTTAGGAGGGTTAATATGTCTAAAGGAAGGTTCGGAATACATGGTGGTCAGTATATTCCTGAAACATTGATGAATGCAGTTGTTGAGCTTGAAGAGGCGTATAATCGTTTTAAGGAGGATCCGGAGTTTACAGCTGAGTTGAACGACTTGTTAAATGAATATGCGGGGCGTCCGTCACTGCTTTATTATGCAGAAAAAATGACCGAAGATTTAGGTGGTGCCAAGATTTATCTTAAAAGGGAGGATCTCAATCATACCGGCTCACATAAAATCAATAACGTATTGGGTCAGGTGCTTTTAGCCAAAAGAATGGGTAAAACCCGTATTATTGCAGAAACAGGTGCGGGACAGCATGGTGTTGCTACAGCAACAGTTGCAGCACTTATGGGACTTGAATGTGAGATATTTATGGGTAAGGAGGATACGGAACGTCAGACACTTAATGTATTCCGTATGGAGTTGTTAGGTGCCAAGGTTCATGCGGTGACAAGCGGAACTCAAACATTGAAGGATGCTGTGAACGAAACAATGCGTGAATGGACACAACGTATGGGTGATACTCATTATGTTCTTGGTTCTGTAATGGGGCCACATCCGTTTCCGACAATTGTGCGGGATTTTCAAAGTGTAATAGGTCGTGAAGTCAAGCAACAGATAGGGCAGAAGGAAGGGCGCTTGCCGGATGCGGTCTTGGCTTGCGTTGGAGGTGGAAGTAACGCAATGGGATTGTTTTATGACTTTATAGCAGATAAAAGTGTGCGTTTAATTGGCTGTGAGGCGGCAGGACATGGTGTTGATACCGATAGGACAGCAGCAACAATAGCAACCGGTAAGTCGGGAATATTCCATGGGATGAAGTCCTACTTCTGCCAGGATGAGTATGGACAGATTGCTCCAGTATATTCTATTTCAGCAGGGCTTGACTATCCGGGAATAGGTCCGGAACATGCAAATTTGCACGATTTGGGGAGAGCTGAGTATGTTCCTGTTACAGATGATGAGGCTGTGGAGGCTTTTGAATACCTATCCCGCCTTGAAGGGATTATTCCGGCGATAGAGAGTTCCCATGCGGTTTCATATGCTAAAAAGCTTGCACCAACCATGAATAAAGACCAAATCATAGTAATTTGTCTTTCCGGAAGAGGGGATAAGGATGTTGCAGCAATAGCACGTTATAGGGGGGTAAACATTTATGAATAAGCTAGAACAGGTTTTTAAAGGTAAAAAGGCTTTTATTCCGTTTATTACTGCTGGAGACCCTTCGTTGGAAGTAACTGGGCAACTGATTCTTATGATGGCTGAGGCAGGAGTTGATTTGATTGAGATAGGTATACCTTTTTCCGATCCCATAGCAGAAGGACCGGTTATACAGGAGGCTGATATTAGAGCATTATCAGCTGGAACTACTACTGACAAAATATTTGACATGATAAGAAATGTTCGAAAAACATGCAATATTCCTTTAGCTTTTATGACTTATGCAAACCCGATATGTACTTATGGTACAGAGAAGTTTATGAGGAATTGTCAGGAAGTCATGGTGGATGCAGTTATTGTTCCGGACATTCCTTATGAGGAAAGAGAAGAACTTATGCCCTTTTGCTCAAAATATAATATAACTTTTATATCTATGATTGCACCAACGTCCAATGACCGTATACGAATGATAGCTTCTGATGCAGAAGGTTTTATCTATTGTGTATCCTCATTGGGTGTTACAGGAGTAAGGCAGCAACTTGGAAATAATATTGATGGAATGATAAAACTTGTGAAGGAAGCTAAAAATATTCCCTGTGCAATTGGTTTTGGAATATCGACACCTGAACAGGCGGCAGCAATGAGTAAAATTTCCGATGGTGTAATTGTAGGGAGTGCTATTGTAAAAATCATTGCACAGTACGGTTCGGAATGTGTACCTTATGTTAAGGATTATGTCAAGAGAATGGTCGAAGCAATAAAAGTTATCTAAAAAGACATATTTTTTCAGAAAAATATTATATAATACCAATGAGACTGAGATTAGTTTAGAAAAGGTATACTTGTAAAATCTATTAAAATAATTAGTGTTTTAAAGATTTACAAACTCAACTTTCCCACCTATAG